>NZ_LSKN01000264.1:0-51841 GCF_001557075.1 Methylobacterium sp. CCH7-A2 | reverse complement strand
CTATCAGCCGTCACCACCCTCCCCGACTGCGGCGCCAGCTCCGACGCCGGCTGCCCCCGCCCAGACCCAGCATGGCGCGGTCCGCTTCTCATCCGTCTTCGGCACGAGGAGGCGCTGACATGGCCCGTCACGAAGGTCGCGGCATGGCGTCGGTCAACTATCCGATCGGGATGAATCTCGGCGGCGATCCGAGTCAGGCCCTGATCCATTCAAACCCGGACGGCAAGTTCACCGTCGCGCTCTCGGCGATCGATCTCGGCCAAGGCATGAAGCAGGTCTCGCGGCAAATCGCGGCGGAGACGCTCGGCGTACCCGTCGAGGACGTCTATGTCGACACGGCCGACAGCGATACGGGCCCGCACGACATGGGCTCGTTCGCCTCGCGCGGCACGCATCGCATGGGCAACGCCATCATCGTCGCGGCGCGCGAGGCCCGCAGCGTGCTGCTGGAGGCCGCGGCCGAGGAACTCGAGGTCGATGCCGGCGACCTCGTCACCGACGGGCGCGGCAACATCCATGTCCGGGGCGCGCCCTCGCGCTCGATCACGGTCAAGGCGACCGCCCAGGCGGCGCAGTTCAAGCAGGGCAAGACCATCGCCGGGCGTGGGATCTTCCTGATCCCGCTTTCGGCGGTCGATGCCGAAACCGGCGAGATGAACCCCAACACCGCCTTCGCCCATGCCTGCCTTGTGGCGGATGTCGCGGTCGACGACGAAACCGGCGAGGTCGAAGTGCTCAGGATGACGAGCGCCTATGAACTCGGCCGGGTCATCAATCCCCGCATGGTCGAGCAGCAACTCGTCGGTGGGGCCTGGATGGGGATCAGCCACGCACTCTACGAGACGCCCGAGCCCTATTATCCCGACACGGCCCATGGCCCGCGCGACTTCAACGAGTACCTGATGCCGGGGCCGGGCGAGATCGCGCCCTATCATGTCACGGTGCTGGAGCGCCCCGCGCCGGACGGGCCCTATGGCGGCAAGGGGCCGGGCGAAATGTGCGCCAACCCCGTCCTGCCGGCGATCGCCAACGCCGTCTACAACGCGGTCGGCGTGCGCGTCGACGAGCTGCCGATCACGCCAGAGAAGATCCTGCGCGGCATCCGGGCCAATGGCGGGGTCAAGCCCGGCCCGCGCCGCGGCGGCCCCGTGACCTGGCGGTGACGGCATGGCGCTGCGCAGCACCGTCGCCGGCCTCTCCAGCCCCGAGGACCTCGCCCAGGCCCTGACGGGCGCGATGTATCTCGCCGATGACGGCATCGCCACCGCCGGCTATCTCGCGCTGGCGCTCGGCAAGCCGCTGCTGCTCGAGGGCGCGCCCGGCGTCGGCAAGACCGAAGCTGCCAAGGCCATCGCCGGCATCCTCGGGCGCCAGCTGATCCGGCTGCAATGCTTCGAGGGCATCGACGCGTCGGCTGCGCTCTATGAGTGGAACTATCCGCGCCAGATGCTGGCGATCCGGCAGGCCCGTGAAGGCGAGACACTCGACATCTATCGCGACGATTTCTTGATCGAGCGGCCGATGCTGACGGCGCTGCGGCGGCCGGAGTCGACCGTGCTGCTGATCGACGAAATCGATCGGTCCGATCATGAATTCGAGGCCTTCCTGCTCGAATTCCTGTCCGATTTCTCGATCTCGATCCCCGAGCGCGGCACCCTGCGCGCCGCCGAGCGTCCGGTCGTGGTCTTGACCTCGAACCGCACGCGGGAGCTGCACGAGGCGCTGCGACGCCGCTGCGTCTATCACTACATCGCCTATCCCGAGCCCGAGCGGGAGGCGCAGATCATCATGATGCGCTCCTCAGCCGTTGCGGAAGGGACGGCACGGGCCGTCGTCCAAGCCATCGGGCTTCTGCGCCAGGAGCCGCTGGCGAAGCCGCCGGGCGTGGCCGAGGCCGTCGACTGGGCGGAGGCCGCGACCGCGCTCGCCCGGGCCGGAGCGCCCTGGCCGGAGGCCTTCCGCCGGTCGCTGGGCGCCGCGATCAAGGACGAGGAAGATTTCGTCCATCTGCGGCCCCGCCTGCCGCTGATCATCCCGGGATTGGCGGCATGACCGCTCCCCTCCCCGCCGCTGCGCGCCTGCTCGTCGCCTTCCCGACACTGCTGCGCGGGCATGGATTCTCGATCGCGCCCGAACAGACGACCAGCTTCCTGATGGCGGTCGAGCTGCTGGGTCCGCGCAGCATCGAGCACATCCGCAAAGCGGCGGTTGCCACGCTCGCGCCCCATCCCGAACAGCGCGTACTGTTCGACACGCTGTTCGACCTGCATTTCCTCGGCGCCATCGCAGAGCCCGGCGACGAGGATTTCGCGCCCGACGACGAAATGGCGGTCCAGGAGGATTCCGGTTCGCGGGAAATCCTGGTCGGCGAGGAGGTCAACGAGACCGGTCAGGCTGCAACGGGGGCCGAAGCGCTATCCGTGCGGGCCTTACAGCCTCTCGACGAAAGCGAAACGCTGCGCCGCTTCGCCCGCGCGCTGCCGGCCGCCCTGCCCCGCCGCCGCGGCTATCGCCATCGCAGCGCCAGGCGGGGTCCCAGCGTCGATCTCGCCCGCAGCCTGCGCGCCGCGATCCGCCATGATGGCGAGGTGATGAGCCTGAAGAAGCTCAGGCGTGTCACCCGGCCGCGCCCAATCCTGCTGCTGATCGACGTCTCCGGCTCGATGAAACAGCGCAGTGACGCCAACCTCGCCCTGGCCCATGCGGTGGTGCAGGCGGCGCCCCGGGCGGAGGCCTTCACCTTCGGCACCAGGCTGACACGGGTGACACGCGCTCTGCGCCGCCGGCGCCGCGAACAGGCACTGGCCGAGGCATCGGGACTGGTCGCCGACTGGGATGGCGGCACCCGGATCGGCGATGCGCTGCAGGCCTTCCTCGCCGTCCCGCGCTTCGCCTCCTACGGGCGCGGGGCCGTCGTCGTGGTGCTGTCGGATGGTCTGGAGCGCGGCGATCCGGCGGCGCTCGTGTCGGCCGTCACGCGGCTGGCGGCCCGGGCCCACCGCATCGACTGGCTGACGCCGCTTGCGGCCGATCCCGGTTACCGGCCCGAGACCGAGGCATTGCGCCTGATCGCACCCGCACTCGCGAGCCTGGGCAATGGCGGCAGCACGGCGCGGATCTGCCGCCACATTCTTTCGCTGGGAGCCTCGGTCGCCGCATGATCGGAATCATTGACTCGCATTTCCACATCTGGCGCCAGGCCGACCTGCCTTGGCTCGTTGGCCCCATGCAGCCGCGCATCTTCGGCCCCTATGAGCCGATCCGGCGGGACTATCCGATTGCGGAGTACCTCGCGGATTGCCGTCCCTGCGGCGTCGTCGAGGCGGTCTATGTCCAGGCGAACTGGGCCCCCGCACGCCATCTCGACGAGGTCGCCTTCGTCTCGCAGGCTTCCGATGAATCCGGCTTCCCGATCGCCATCGTCGCCTATGCTGACCTGCTTGCGGACGACGTCCGGCCGCAGCTCGACGCCCTGGCGCAAAACCCGCGGGTGCGCGGCGTGCGGATGCAGCTGCACTGGCACGAGAACCCGCTCTATCGCTTCGCCAGCGGACCTGATCTCTGCCGCGACCCACGTTTCCAGGCGAATGTTGCGCGGCTGGCTGACTACGCCTTCAGCTTCGACCTGCAGGTCTTCGCCCCTCAGATGGCGGGCGCCGCCGAGCTCGCCGCCGCTTGTCCGCAGGTGACCTTCGTTCTGCAGCACGCCGGCATGCTGGAGGACCTCTCGCCGGAGGGCGTGGCGCAATGGCGGGACGGCATGCGGTCGCTCGCCGGCCAAGCCAACATCGTCAGCAAACTCTCGGGGCTTGGCACCTTCCTGCGCCAAAACGATCCGGCGCATGTCCGCTTCGTCGTGGCTGAGACACTTGCGCTTTTCGGAGCCGAACGGTGCCTATTCGGCTCCAATTTCCCGATCGAGAAGCTTTGGACCTCCTATCCACAGTTGATCGACGCCCATCGCGCCGCCGTGCCTACCGACGCGGCGGACGCTGTTTTCGGCCACACCGCGCGGCGGATCTACCGCCTCGCCCAGCCCTGACGGAGAACCTCCATGGCCCTCGAGATCAAGATCCTCGACTATGGCGATATCGAGCTGGAATCGAGCTTCCTCGTGCTCGGCCGCGATTGCGGGCGCACGCGGCGCGTACCGACCTACGGCTTCCTGATCCTCGGTGGCCCCTGGCCCGTCGTCGTGGACACCGGCTACCGCCATAACCAGATCATGGAGACGCTCGGCATGCGCGGGCTCCAGTTCCACGAGAACATGATCGAGAACCAGCTTGCCAAACACGGCGTGCGGATGGGCGATGTGCGCTACGTCATGCACACCCACCTCCATATCGATCATGCCGGGAAGGACGAGCTTTTCCCGATGAACACGACAGTGATCGTCAATCGGCGCGAGCTGGAATACTCCGTCTCCGGGCTGATGCACCCGCAGTATCCGGCGCCCGACATCAAGCACCTGATCGACCGGCTGCACACGCGCGACGCCCTGCGCTTCGAGGATCTGGAGCTATCCGGGATGATCGAGCTCTTCCCGGGCTGCTATCTGGAAGCGGCCGGGGCCCATACCGAGGGCTCGATGAACGTCCATGTCGACACGATCGAGGGGCGCGCCATCATCTGCGGCGACGTGATCTACGATTTCAACGACCAGATCGTCACGCCCTTCCACGAGATCAGCGCCAACGAGCCGCGCACCACAGGCAATCACGGCGTCTCCAAGCGTGAGGAAAAGGCCGCGATCAAGAAGCTGCTCTCGGTCGGCAAATTCCTGCTGCCGGTCCATGACAAGCCGGCCAAGGTTGCCCATGGCCAGGTCGTCGGCCGCATGGACATGGCGGTCCCCGGACCTGTCGTCCAGTCGCTGCCGCCGCGCAACTGGTTTGCAGCCTAAGGCCTGCCGCCATGACGACGCACATCGCCGTCCGCCCCGCCTTCGCCGATCTCGTCGACCTCTGGGCGCCGGTGCGCCAACTCGGCACCGGCTTTGAATTCTGCGAAGGGCCGGTCTGGCATCCGCGCGATCAGCATCTGCTGTTCTCCGACATGCCGGGCGACGTCCGCCGTCGCTGGGACAGAAGCGGTGTGCGCGAGGTCAGACGGCCGGCGAACAAATGCAACGGCATGACCTATGATGCCGACCTCAACCTGATCGTCTGCGAGCACGCAACCTCGTCGCTGATCCGCGAGCGGCCGGACGGACGCCGCGAAGTGCTGGCCTCGCATTTCGAGGGCCAGGAGCTCAACAGCCCCAACGACGTGGTGGTGAAGTCGGACGGGTCGATCTACTTCTCCGACCCCTGGTATGGCCGCATGCCCGTCTTCGGCGTCGAGCGGCCGCGGCAGCTCGGCTTCCAGGGCGTCTATCGCATCCCGCCGGGCGGGGGCGAACCGCAGCTCCTGGTCGACCGCTATCTCTTCGACCAGCCCAATGGCCTTTGCTTCTGCCCGACCGAGGACCGGCTTTTCGTCAACGACACGGTGCAGCACAACATCCGTGTCTTCCCGATCCTGCCCGACGGGCGGCTCGGGCCGGGGCGCATCTTCGCGTCGGGCATCGTCTCGGCGAGCGAGCCCGGCGTGCCCGACGGCATGAAATGCGACGCGCAGGGCAACCTCTGGGTCTGCGGACCCGGCGGCGTCTGGGTCTACACCATCAAGGGTGAGCTGATCGGCAAGCTGCGCGTGCCCGAACTCGTCGGCAACCTGACCTGGGGCGGGCCGGACTGGCGCACGCTGTTCCTCACCGCAACCCATTCGCTCTACGCCGTCGAAACGAAGATCGGCCCGCGGATGGAGCCCTATATGAAGGCCGGCGGCGCGGCGACCGGCCATAATGGCAACGCGCCAGCCGAGCCCGTATTGGGCGTCAAACCTGCGGCGACCGTCGCCGCCAGTGGCGCGAAGAAGGCCGCGGCCGGCTACAGGCTCGACCCGGTGCGCTGCGCCCTGATCATCCAGGACATGCAGAACGACGTCGTCATGGAGGGCGGCGCCTTCGCCTCCTCCGGCTCGCCGGAGCATTGCAAGCAGCAGAACGCGATCGCCAACGCGTCGAAGCTCGCCCAGGCGGCCCGCGCACGTGGCGTCCCCGTGATCCACGTCTGGTTCGTGGTCGAGCCCGGCGCGCCGGGCGTGACCATGAACGCCCCGCTGTTCGAGGGACTTGCCGACGCCAAGGCGCTGGTGCGCGGGAGCTGGGGCTGCGCCCCCGTGCCGGGGCTTGAGGCGCAGACTGGAGACCATGTCGTCGAAAAATGCCGCATGAGCGCCTGGGAGGGCACCCGGCTCGAGACGGTGCTCAAGGCGCTCGGCCGTGACGTCGTCATCGTGAGCGGCGCCTGGACAAACATGTCGATCGAACACACGGCGCGCACAGGCGCGGACAAGGGCTACTTCGTGCTTGTGCCGGAAGACGCCTGCTCGACGATGAACGCCGAATGGCACATAGCCTCGGTGAATTACGCGATGCAGAATGTCGCGGTCGTCACGGATATCGACACCGTGATCGCTGCATGGGCGTGAGAGCGCAGACGAGGCGTTTCCACCGCCTGGCCTTTCCATGAGCGCCTGCGGATGGCGATTCCCGGCGAAGCCAGCCATCGACCTTCGCATCAATCTACAGATGCGAGCGTAGCTGGCCCGTCGTTTCGACGATGGGTTGAGGATACTCGCCGCCAGCGCCGCTTTGTCCTGCGGCAAGAAGCGACCGCAGTGGTTCTGAACCATCTCGGGCGTGTCCTGAATGGCGTAGCTTGCCTGCTCTTCAGAGCCGACGCCGTCCCGCCGCAGCAGGATGTGCAGGCGCCTCGAGCCAAACTTGCCGCCGCCGTTGACCCGCATGGGTCTTCAGGCGCACCCGGATCGTTGCGTCGTCGGACCGCCACGAGGCACAGCGATAGGCCTTCGCGTCAAGCCCGATCAGGCTGCACGCCCGACACTACGAGTAGCTCTTCTCTTCGATGGCCCACGCCACGAACGCTCTCCGCGATCCGGGCTTCAGACCTTGGGGCCAGGGTTGTCCTAGCCAGTGGAGTTGATCGAGACGGTGAAAAAAGATGCCGTCACGCTTGGCGCAGCTGCGAATGGGGATCGAGGATGTCGCGCAGCCCGTCGCCCAGAAGATTGAGGCCGAGCACCGTCATGAAGATGGCGAGGCCCGGGAAGATCGAGATCCAGGGCGCTGTGGTGATCTGGTCGCGCGCGTCGGAGAGCATGCTGCCCCAGCTTGGAAACGGAGGCCTGATGCCCAGACCCAGGAAGGAGAGCGCAGCCTCCGCCAGCACCGCGCCGCCCATGCCCAAGGTGCCGATCACGATGATCGGACCCGCGATGTTGGGGAGAATTTGCGTCAGCATGATCCTGGTATTGCTACTGCCAAAGGAGCGGGCGGCCTCGACATAACCCTGCTGCTTGACCGAAAGCGTGGCGGCCCGCGAGAGCCGGCAAGTGTATGACCAGTTCGTCAGGCCAAGCGCGATCAGGAGGCTGGTCAGGCCGGGCTGCAGGATCGCCATGATCGCAAGCGCGAAGATGAGCGACGGGATCGACAGCATGAGATTGGTCAGGCCATTGACGACATCGTCCCACCAGCCACCGAAATAGCCGGCCGACATGCCCAGCGCCACGCCGATCACCGTATTGATCAGCTGCGAGACGATGCCGACCGTCAGCGAGATGCGCGCGCCGTAGAGCACACGGCTGTAGATGTCGCGACCCTGCGCATCGGTCCCGAACCAGAACTCGCCACCGGGCGGGACCTCGGCATTCATCAGGTTGGCGTCCATCACTGGGTCGGTATGGGCCAGCCAGGGCGCAAATGCCCCGCCGACGACGACGGCAGCGAAAAGGGAGCCGCCGATCCAGAGGTTAGCCCGGAATTTCATCCTGTTTCCTGTGTGTTTACGTGTACTTGATGCGTGGATCGATCAGCGCGCAAAGCACGTCCACGATGATGTTCACGATGAGGAAGAAGAGCACGAGGAGGAGAATGCAGGCCTGGACCACCGGAATATCGCGTAGCGAGACGCTGTCGACCAGAAGCGATCCGATGCCGGGCCAGGCGAAGAGCTTCTCGATGACGACGGCCCCGCCCATGATCGAGCCGAACTGCAGGCCGAGTGTCGTCAACACGATGACTGCCGCATTGCGTGCCACATGCCAGCGCATTACGCGCACCTCGCTGTTGCCCTTCGCGCGAGCGGTCCGCACGAAATCCGCGTTCATGACCTCGAGCACAGCGGCCCGTGTTGTGCGTGCCAGAAGAGCCAGAGGCGCGACGCCGAGTGCGACGGCGGGCAAGACCAGATAGCGCAGATCGCCGTCGCCATAACCAAAGCTCGGAAACCAGCCGAGTATCAGCGCGAAGCCGTACATCAGCATCAGGCCGAGCCAAAACTGAGGTAGCGACAATCCCGAGACGGCGACAATCATCGACTGGATGTCGAGCCAGCCTCCCGGCTTGAGCGCCGCAATGAAGCCGAGAGGGACGCCGAAGACGATGGCAAACAGCATCGCGGCCATCGCCAGTTGCAGGCTCGGCCAGATCCGCTCCAGCAGCGAGTGAATCACCGGCTGGCGTGTCCTGAAGGACGTGCCGAGATCGAACGTCATCAGCTTGCCGACATAGTTGGCGAAGCGGACATGAACGGGGTCGTCGAGACCGAACTGCTTGTTCATCCGCGCGACCTGTTCGGCGTCAACGACCGTGCGGCCATCGGCCATCTGGGTCGATGCGAAATCGCCCGGAATGACGCTGAACATCACAAACACGAGTCCCGCGACGGCGAGCAGGATTGGCACCGCCTGGAGCAGGCGTCGGACGACATAAGGCAGCATGACATACCTCGCGAGGGCACCTGGCGGCTGTGCCGCCAGGTGCCGGTTTTCAACCCTTGGCGCGAGCTCTACTTGGCCGCAGGCGACGTCTCGTCGACCCACAGATCCTCGTAATACTGCAGGGCGAGCTCGGTCGCGTTGGGCTGCAGGCCATGCAGCCAAGGCTGATAACCGAGAACCGCCTTGTTGTAGTTGAAGAACCACACAGGTGCCTCCTCGTACAGGACCGCGTTAGCCTTTTTGAGGATCTCGTTGCGCTTGGTCAGATCATCCGTCGCGCCGGCTTCGTCGATCAGCTTGTCGACCTCGGCGTTGCTGAAGGTCGTGTAGTTGCAGGCGCTCCGCGGGGTTTTGGAGTGGAAGCATTTCATCTGTGTCAGGGGATCGGGCCCCGAGGTGTTGGACCAGATATAGGCCTGGAAATCACCCTTCGCGACGATTCCGCCCAGCGCTGAGCCCTCGACGGGTTTGACCTTCACCTTGATGCCGACCTTGGCGAGCATCGGGATCGTTGCCTCGACGATCGGAATGCCCCAGCTCTCGTTTGGGCTCGCCGTCCATTCGAACTCGAACCCGTCGGGATAGCCGGCTTCCGCCAGCAGCTTTTTGGCCTTCTCGGGATCGAAGGCGTAAGGTTTCAATGCCTTGTCATAGGCGGGCGAGGACAAGGGCAGCCAGCTGGTGGCGCGATAGGCTTTGTTGCGGACGAGCCGCGAGATGATGAGGTCGGCGTCGATCGCATGGTTGATAGCCTGGCGCACACGCTTGTCGGAGAAGGGCTTGTACGTCGGGTTCATGCCCATGTTGCGAGTAAAAACCTCGGCGACTTCCAAGATGCCCTTCTTGAGGTTGGCGTCGGCCTGATAGGCGACATATTGCGTCGGGCCCAGGATCGAGACGTCGATCTCCTTGTTGCGGAAGGCGACGTCGCGTGCTGCGGCTTCGCCCATCGGCGAGATCACCAACCGATCGGCATAGGGCTTACCGGCGACATAGAACTTCTCCCAGCGCTCGAAGACCATCCGCGACCCGGGGATGTGCTCGACGAACTTGAACGGCCCAAGGCCGATCGGCTTGTTGAAGAAGTTGGGATCCTGCGCTTCCTTCGCCGGGAAGATCGAAGTTGTCGCAGTCCGGAACAGGAAGCCCGGCTCGCCCTTCTCGATCAGCGTGATCTCCAATGTGAAATCATCGATCTTCTTCAGGCCGGAGATTTCCTTCGCCGTGCCGTTCTGGACGTCGAGCGCGCCCTTGATCCGCCGGATGAAGGCGGCGCCGGGATAGTTCTTCGACGGGTCCATCAGGCGCGTATAGCTCCAGATGATGTCGTCGGCCGTCATCTTGCGGCCATTGTGGAACAGCGCGTCGTCGCGCAGCTTGAAGGTGTGGACGAGGCCGTCAGCAGAGGTGCTGACACTCTTGGCGAGCTCCAGGACCGGCTTGTTGTTGACCGAGTCCCATTTGTAGAGGGAGCGATGCAGCGCATAGCCATAGATCTCGTCCTGGATCTGGTTCGAGACATGACTGTCATTGCTGACGAAGGACGTTGCATAAGGCGCGGTAAAGCGGATTGTCCCGCCTCGGCGTGGCTCTTGGGCCTGCACCTGCGCTTGCAACGCGAGCGCCGACAGAGTGACTGCCGTTGTAAGAACGAGTTTCTTGAGCATTCCGACGTTACTCCCTTTTGGCTTTTCGACCGTCATGCCCGAGCGTCCATCGCCTGGGCTGCGGCTTTCGTTGCGACCAAAAGCATCGGGCGGATGCTCGCAGTCGATAGGCGGTGTTAGTGGGTGCCTCCTTCGCGCTCGAAGACCACTTCGCCGCCCCGGATCGTCAGATCGCAGCGCGTATCGTTCAGGATCTCATGCGGCTCGGCGGTCAGCAGATCGCGTGAAAAGACCGCCACGTCTGCCAGATAACCTGGAATGAGACGGCCTTTCACGTGCTCCTGCTTCTGCGAAAAGGCGCCATACTCCGTGTAAGCCTGCAGCGCTTGCTCTGGCGAGACGCATTCGCGCGCCTCCATCACGGTGCCGCGCCAGGTCTTGCGTGTGATCATGGCGTGGAAGTTGGGAAACGGGTTGGGGTCGCAGACCGGCGCGTCGCTCCCGGTTGCGGGCTTGAGGCCCAGCCTGAACCAGGTCCCCAACGGATAGCATGGCAGGCCGCGCTCCGGGCCCAGCACCTTCACATAGGCATCACCGAAATCATGAATGAAGGCCTGCTGCGGGCAGGGATAGATACCTGCCTCGATCATCCGCTCATGCTGCTGCGGTGTCGAGAAGCCGCAATGTTCGACGCGATGGCGCCGGTCGGGATCGGGGTGCGCGGCGAGCGCCTTTTCATAGGCCGTGATCAATTGCTCGATCGCGGCATCGCCGATCGCGTGACAGGCCAACTGGTAGCCCATCTCATGCGCATCCATGACCTCGCGCTCGAGGTCGGCATCCTGCTTCATCTGGACGCCTGTCGTCTGGTCGTCGCCGAGATAGGGTTGCGACATCCAGGCGGTGCGGCCGCCGGCAGAACCATCGAGGAAGAGCTTGACCGCGCCGATCATCAACATGTCGTCGCCTGTGCCGGAGATCAGCCCCGCCGCGTGGCATTGCGGCACGATCGAGCGACCGTCATCGCCGAGTAGGGTCAGCCAGGTCCGCACCGGAAGCCGGCCGTCGCGCTTGGCCCGGTGATAGGCGGCGATCTCTGCAAACCCCGCCTTCTGGCCGACGGCTGCGTCCATGCAGCTGGTAATGCCGAGCGAAAGCAGATAGTTGCCGCCTCGCTCAATCCCGCCGACGAGATCCTCTTCAGTCGGCACGGGGATCGCGGCCCGGACCAGTGCCGAGCCGTTCTCGGCCAAGAGCCCGGTCAGCCGACCGTTCTGCTGCTCGATGAGGCCGTCCGAAGGAGGCGGTGTATTCTCATCGATACCAGCGAGCGCGAGCGCCCGCGAGTTGCAGATCCAGATATGGCCGCAAGCGCGGACCAGCACGACCGGGTTGTTCGGCGACGCCCGGTCGAGTTCCTCGCGATAGGGGTGACGGCCGACATCGAGCTTTGTCTGGTCGTAGCCACGCGACATGATCCATTCGCCTGGCCTCGCCCGAGCGGCGCGGGTCGCGATCGCATCGAGCAGGCTGTCGAGGGTCGGGGCGACGGCCGGCTTGGTATCGACCCAGTCCATCGTCAAGCCGAGCGATATCAGGTGAAGATGGGAATCATTCAGCCCGGGCGTGGCAAACCGACCCTGCAGGTCGATGATGCGCGTCCCCGGTCCCACCAGGGCGGCGATCTCCGCGTCGCGTCCGGCTGCCAGCACCCGACCTTGCCAGATCGCTAGCGCCTCGACCGTGCCCTCCTCATATCCGCACCAGATCGGGCCGTTCCGCAGAACGATGTCGGCCTGCACGCTCATGAACGCATCCCGCCTGCCGGGACATGGATCTTGAATACCATCGTAGTTCCTCCTGTCGCCTTGTCGCCGCCGGCACTTGGTGGCCGGTCGTTTTCAGATATCGTCGAGCGGAAAGATCGGCCTGCGCACCTTCCGATAGGGCCGCTGCTTAAAGTTGCGGGTCGACAGTGCGCCGGTATCCACCTCCAGCACCTCCCGTGCGATCGGCTCGAAAGCGGCCCGGAAATGCTGCATTGATTTGACGATCAGCGTCGCTTTGCGCAGCGGATCGACGCCGAGCGAGGTGAACTGGGCAAGGTCCGTCGCTTGGCCGTTATGGGTGATGACGATGATTTCGACATCGTCGACCCGCAGGAGAGCCGAAAGGCCATAGTTGCGCCAGACGCCGCCTGCCATCGGACCGTAGCACAGGAAGCGGCCATCGGTCAGCGCCACCACATGCGCGTCGAGATCGAGCGGGCCCCCGCCCATGCTCGGATCGACCTTGCCGCCGAGCCTCAGCCGCACCCTGTTGCCGACGCCAGCCGCCTGCGCCGCCAGCGCCGCTTCGGGGTCGCGGATCGCGTGAAAGCCGACATTCTTCAGCCCGGCCTCGAGCACCGCGCGCAGGAGCGTCGTCGCGTCGCCATAGGCGCCGGAGCCTGGATTGTCGGAATAATCCGAGATCACCAGCGGCTTGCCGCCCGTCAGGCCCCCCGCCTCGACTTCGCCGGCCTTCGCGCGGGCCATGGCCTCAGCGAGCGGCGTGAAGCCGATCGATGAGAAATGCCGCTGCTCCCAGGCATAGTCCATCATCTCCTCGGCGATGGCCTGCGCCCGGGCGCGGTCATTGGCGGTGACGACCACGGAGGGGCCGATGTCATGCACGTCGGCCGAAGAAAAGCCGGCTTGCACGCTGACGACGAGCGCCTCGCCCGAGGACTCGATCGCGTCGGCGCGTCGCAGCATCTCCTTGAAGGGCGGCGAGGTCGTGCGGCCGCCATCGAGTGCATAGAGGATCGGCCGGCGCGCTACCGCGCAGACCGGCGCGATGGCACCTGCCATCGCCTTCTCCAGAAGCTCGGCCGCCTGCCAGGTCCGCTCATACATGTCGACATGCGGATAGGTGCGGTAGGAGATCAGCGCATTGGCGCTGTCGGCCATCGCCTGCGTCAAGGTCGCGTGCAGGTCGAGCACGGCCATGATCGGGATGTCGGGGCCCAGGCGAGCGCGCAGGCGGGAAAGCATCTCACCCTCGCCATCATCCGAGCTTTCCGTCGCCATCGCGCCGTGGAGATGCAGCAGCACGCCGTCGACGCCCTCGCAGGCCTTCAGGATCATGCCGGCAAAAAGCTCGAACGCCGCATCCGTGACGCGGCCCGACGGGTTGGCATGCGCCGTCAGCGGATGGACGAGGCTCCAGCCGAACCGCTCGGCGGCCTCGAAGGCCGCCCCCATCGCCGTCCGCGTGCCACGAAAGGCCGGCGGGATCGCGTCGCCGACCAGAACGCCGGCATGGCGGAACGTGGCCTCGTCGGTGAGCTGAACACTGAACGTGTTCGTCTCATGCATGAATTCGGCAATCAAAACCCGCCGCATCTCATCTCCCTGTCGACCGGATCACTTTTGCTTCGGATCCTTCGGCCCTGTTTGGACGATCGTCTCGGCTGTCACCAACTCTCACAGGCGCATGCGCTCCCTGCGATCGAACCCTTGCCGATCAACGGTGATTGTGCTCGCCGCGCCCCCAGAGTGCCCCGTTGAACGGGTGGCTGTCGGCGCCGGGGCCGCTCATGGTCACATACAATTCCCGATGCCCACGTTGACGATGGTTGCTCTGAATCGTCCCCACGCTATCGCCCGTCAGCCCCAGATCGCCTTGCTCTTCATGGTTGCCCGGCGCATCGACGGATAGAACCCGCAGTTTCGACAAAATGATCGACCGTTTTCTCGACGATCTGCCAAGTTGACTCGGCACTCTGACGGCTGACCTATTGGCGGTGCCCCTCTCGCCGTCTTGACGGAAACCGCCCGCGCTCACTTTCAGGACCCTGCTGGAACCCGGGCTTGTCCAAAATCACGGTGCATAACCGTCTGACGTGGTCGGGCGCTGGGCGTGATCGCGCGGGACCAAAGGCTGGGCTTTGAGGCAGCGGCCGCATCCTCAACCGGGTCAATGCTCACGGTTGGAGCCTGCGACAGAATTGGACGGGTCCGTCCAATTCTGTCGCGATGCCACTCGGCTGGGCCGTCGGCGCGACGTGAAGCGCTTTTACAGAATCCTGGACAGTTCGGCACTTATCCGTTGAGCCGTTTCAAGGACGAGCCGCTCGCACAGTTCGTGGCGCCGCTCGTCATGGCGGCCGCAACCACCACGTAAGCGATTGAAAGTGTTCTAGCCTGGGGACGCCGTCATTCCGCAGCGCTCAACTGTGGGATCTCGACAACGTGACGCGCAAGCGGCTTGTTGCCGGCGAGCTTGCGCATCAACACGTAGAACACCGGCGTCAGGAAGATGCCGAAGGCGGTGACGCCGATCATGCCGGCGAAGACCGCGATGCCCATGGCCTGACGCATCTCGGCGCCCGCCCCGGTCGAGAGCACCAGCGGCACCACGCCCATGATGAAGGCGAGCGAGGTCATCAGGATCGGCCTCAGGCGAAGCCGGCTGGCCTCGATCGCGGCCTCGACCGGCGTCCTGCCCTCGAATTCGAGCTCGCGCGCGAACTCCACGATCAGGATCGCGTTCTTGGCCGATAGTCCGACCAGCACCACAAGTCCGATCTGGGTGAAGACGTTGTTGTCGCCGCCCGACCACCAGACGCCGGCCATCGCCGCGAGCAGGCCCATCGGGATGATCAGGATGATCGCGATCGGCAGCGTCAGGCTCTCATACTGCGCCGCCAGCACCAGGAAGACGAGCAGGATCGCGATCGGAAACACCAGCATCGCAGAGTTGCCGGCCAGGATCTCCTGATAGGTCAGCTCGGTCCATTCGAAGGCGAAGCCTTTGGGCAGCGTCTCGGCCGCGATGCGCGTGATCGCGTCCTGCGCCTGGCCGGAGGAATAGCCAGGAGCCGGGCCGGCATTGATGTCGGCGCTGAGGAAGCCGTTATAGCGCATCGCGCGTTCGGGGCCGGCATCGCTGCGGACGTTCAGCACCGCAGAGAGCGGCACCATCTCGCCTGAGTTCGAGCGGACCTTCAGCTTGCCGATATCCTCCTGATAGGCGCGGAAGGGCGCATCGGCCTGGACGCGCACCGTGTAGGTGCGGCCGAACTTGTTGAAGTCGTTCACATAGGACGAGCCGAGATAGATCTGCAGAGTCTCGAAGACATCCGTCACGGGCACGCCGAGCTGGCGCGCCTTGGTGCGGTCGATGTCGGCATAAAGCTGCGGGACATTGACCTGGAAGCTCGAGAACATGCCGGCGATCTCCGGCGCGGTCGCGGCCTTGGCCATGAATGCCTTGGTCGCCTCGTCGAGCGCCTTGTAGCCGAGGCCGGCGCGGTCCTCGATCTGCAGCTTGAAGCCGCCGATCGTGCCGAGCCCCTGCACGGGCGGCGGCGGGAACATCGCGATGAAGGCGTCCTTGATGCCGGCGAAGTCCTTGTTGAGCTGCATGGCGACGGCGTTGCCGGAGAGCGCCGGGTCCTTGCGCTGGTCGAAGGGCTTCAGGCCGACGAAGACGATGCCGGCGTTCGACGAGTTGGTGAAGCCGTTGATCGACAGGCCCGGGAAGGAGATCGCGTTCTCGACGCCGGGATGCTTCAGCGCGATCTCGTCCATGCGGCGGATCACATCCTCCGTCCGGTCGAGGGTGGCTGCGTCCGGGAGCTGGGCGAAGCCGACGAGATACTGTTTGTCCTGGCCCGGCACGAAGCCTGACGGCACGGCCTTGAACAGCACGCCGGTCAGCGCGACGAGGCCGACATAGAGCACCATCATCACCGTCTTGCGGCCGAGGATGCGGCGCACGCCGCCGCCATAGGCCTCCGACGAGCGCTGGAAGAAGCGGTTGAAGCCGCGGAAGAACCAGCCGAATACCCGGTCCATGAAGCGCGTCAGCGCATCCTTGGGGGCGTGATGGCCCTTCAGCAGCAGGGCAGCCAGAGCCGGCGACAGCGTCAGCGAGTTGACCGCCGAGATCACCGTCGAGATCGCGATGGTCAATGCGAACTGCCGGTAGAACTGGCCGGTCAGGCCCGAGATGAAGGCGAGCGGCACGAAGACCGCGACCAGCACCAGCGCGATCGCGATGATCGGTCCGGACACCTCGCGCATCGCCTTGTAGGTCGCCTCGCGCGGCTCGAGACCATGTTCGATGTTGCGCTCGACATTTTCGACGACAACGATCGCGTCGTCGACGACGATGCCGATCGCCAGCACGAGGCCGAACAGTGAGAGCGCGTTGATCGAGAAGCCGAAGAGATACATCACCGCGAAGGTGCCGACGACCGAGACCGGCACGGCGACGAGCGGGATGATCGAGGCGCGCCAGGTCTGCAGGAAGACGATGACGACGAGCACGACCAGCGCGATCGCCTCGAGCAGTGTCGTGATCACCGCCTTGATCGAGGCGCGCACGAACTGCGTGGTGTCGTAGACGATCGAATAGTCCACGCCCTCGGGCATGTTCTGCTTGATCTCGCGCATCGTCTCCTGGACGCGGTCGGCGATGGCGATCGCGTTCGAGTTCGGCGCCTGGAACACCGGCACCGCGACCGCCGACTTGCCGTTGAGCAGCGAGCGCAGCGCGTATTCCGCCGCCCCCAGCTCGATGCGGGCGACGTCCTTGAGGCGGATCACGGCGCCGCTGGCGACGGTCTTCACGATGATGTCGCCGAACTCCTCCTCGCTGGCGAGGCGCCCCTGGGCGTTGACGGAAAGCTGAACGTCGAGCCCCGGCCCACTCGGCGAGGCGCCGATCACGCCGGCCGCAGCCTGAACGTTCTGGGCCCGGATCTCGCGGACGATGTCGGAGGGCGAGAGACCGTGCTCGGCGACTCTCTGCGGGTCGAGCCAGACGCGCATCGAGTAGTCGCCCGAGCCGAAGAGCTGGACCTGGCCGACGCCGTCGATGCGCGCCAGCCGGTCCTTGACGTTGAGGACGGCGTAGTTGCGCAGATAGGTCATGTCATAGCGGCCGTTCGGCGAGGTGATGTGCACCACCATCGTCAAATCCGGCGAGCTCTTGATGGTGGTGACGCCGAGGCGACGCACCTCCTCCGGCAGGCGCGGCTCCGCCTGCGAGACCCGGTTCTGCACCAGCTGCTGGGCCTTGTCCGGGTCGGTGCCGAGCTTGAAGGTGACGTTCAGCGTCATCACGCCGTCGGTCGTCGCCTGGCTCGACATGTAGAGCATGCCCTCGACGCCGTTGATGTGCTCCTCGATCGGCGTCGCGACCGTCTCTGCGATGACACGGGGATTGGCGCCGGGATATTGCGCGCGCACCACCACGGTCGGCGGCACGACCTCGGGATACTCCGAGATCGGCAGGATGCGCAGCGAGATCAGCCCGGCGAGGAAGATCAACACGGAAAGCACGCCGGCGAAGATCGGCCGGTCGATGAAGAATTTGGACAGGTTCATGGCACGCCCCCCTTTGGAGCGGATGTCTTGCGTGACGAAAGCGCCGTCATGCTCGGGCCTGACCCGAGCATCCCGGAAACCAGTGCACTCTGGTCCTGAGATTCTCGGGTCTGCGCTTCGCTTCGCCCGAGAATGACGCGCGTCTGGATCAGCGCTGGGCGATCTCGGTCTTGGCGGCGCCGCGCTTCAGTTCGGCCTTTTCGGCCATGGGCACGGGCTCGGGCGCGACCGTCGCGCCCGGCCGGATGCGCTGCAGGCCGTTGACGACGATGCGCTCGCCGGCCTTGAGGCCAGAGGTGACGACGCGCAGCCCGTCATTCGGAGCTCCGAGCGTGACCTCGCGCCAGAGCGCCTTGTTGTCGTCGCCGACGACGAAAACGAACTTCTTGTTCTGGTCGGTGCCGACGGCGCGTTCGTTGATCACGAGGCTTTGCTCGGCCTTGGCCTGGCCCAACTGCACGCGCACGAACTGGCCCGGCAGCAGCTTGCCGTCGGGATTGTCGAGCAGCGCACGAACGCGCACTGTGCCGCTAGCGGCATCGACGCCGTTATCGACGAAATGCAGCTTGCCGGTGAACGTCGCAGCCTCGCTGGTCGCGGTCGCCAGCCGGACCGGGATGCGGTCGAGCGCACGCTCGGCTCCCGGCAGGCTCGCCAGCGCCTCGAGCATCGTGCGCTCGTCGGCGTCGAACGAGGCATAGACCGGATCGACGGAGACCAGTGTGGTCAGCGCCGGAGCAGAGGCGCCCGCCGCGACCAGGTTGCCGATCGTCACGCCGAGCCGGCCAATGCGCCCGCTGATCGGCGCGCGGATCTGCGTATAGTCGAGGTTGAGCCGCGCCGTCTGCAGGGCAGCCTCGGCAGCGCGCAGATTGGCCTGCGCCTCGCGCATTGCATTGTAGCGCGTATCCAACTCGCGCTGCGAGACATTGCGGCTCGCCATCAGCTGCTGCCCGCGCTCATGTTCGCTCGAGGCCAGGGCGACGCGCGCCTCAGCCGCCATAACCTGAGCCTGCGACCGCTCGAACTCGGCGAGATAGGGCGCCTGGTCGATGCTGATCAATAGATCGCCCTGTCGCACCAGCCCGCCCTCGCGGAAATGCACGGATTCGACCACACCCGAGACGCGTGAGCGCAGTTCGACCCGCTCGATTGCCTCGAGCCGGCCGGAGAACTCAGCCCAGTTGACGATATCGCGCTGCTCGACGGTCGCGACCGAAACCGCGGCTGCAGGCGCCGCCGCAGGGGCGGCGGCAGGCGTATCGCCCTGCGCGTACCCGCCGAACAGGTTGAAGGCCAAGGCGAGACTGGCGAGCGACGCGCCGGCGGCGAGACCGCCGCCCAACAGGCCACGACGATGCGTTCCCTGAATCATGGGTTCGTTCCTTCGATGAGAGCAATGTTGAATGCGAAAGGCGCTCTTGAGGGCGCTAGGGCGGTGCGTTCAGGGCGTAGAACTCACTCACATGGCGCACCGACAGGCAAAGACAGGACTCGTTTCGGGGCGCCCCGGCATAGCCGGCCGGCCATTGCGTCGGCCCCGTCTGCACATGGTGGCGCACGCTCACACCCGCTTCCTGCAGGCGCGCGGCGTAGGCGGCGGCCTCGTCGCGCATCGGATCGTCCTCGCCGCTGATCAGCAGTGCCGGAGGCAGGCCCGCGAGCCGAGAGGCGTTCGCCGGCACTGCATAGGGATGGGCCGCCTTGTCGGGGGTGCCGAGATACTGGGCCCAGCCATCGGCCCAATGGCAGCCGACAGGGCCGGCATCCGCCTCGCGCAGCGAGCAGGTTCCCACGCAGGCATCGAGCATCGGCGAGAGGAGAATCTGCCCTGCGAGCGCCGGACCGCGCCGGTCGCGCGCCATCAGCGCGAGCGCGGCAGCGAGATTGCCGCCCGCCTCCTCGCCCGCGACATAGAGCGGCGCCTGCTTTGCGGCCCAGCGGGCGCGGTTCTTGCCGATCGAATGGAGCGTTGCATAGGCCGCTTCCAGCGCCTCGGGAAACCGGTGCGCCGGGGCCAGCGGATAGTCCAGCGAGATCACGACAGCTCCAGCCTCGGACAGCATCGTCGCCACGGCTTCGCCCTGCGCCAGCGAGCCGTTGGTGAAGGCACCACCGTGCAGATGCAGGACGACCCCGGCATCGGCCGCAATCTGTGCCGGCGCGTAGAGCCTCGCGGCCATCGTCGCAGGTCCGGCCACGATCGCCTCCGCACGCCAGAAGACGGCGCGGGGGTTGCGATAGGGCTGGTTAGAGGGTGCGAGCATGGCGCGACCTGCGATGTTGCGATGCATCATGATCTAGGTGATGATGATTGACTAATAAATGTTGGTTCCGCTCATTCATTATTCCTATATGGAAACAATCCGTGGGGCCGCGATAGCGACAGGTCGGGAGAAGTCATGGATCAGCTAAGCGCCATGCGCGCCTTTGTCAGGGTCGTTGAGGCCGGCACCTTCACCCGCGCCGCGCAACTGCTCGACATCCCCAAACCGACCCTGACCAAGCAGATTCAGCAGCTCGAGGCGCATCTGCGGGCAAAACTTCTCAATCGTACGACGCGACGCGTCACGGTGACGATGGACGGAGCCGCCTACTACGAACGTGCCAACCGGCTTCTCGGCGAACTCGACGAGCTGGACGCCAGCATGACTCTCGCCCAAGCCCGCCCGAGCGGCCGGCTGCGCGTGGACTGCAGCTCGGCCTTGGCGATCTCGGTCATCATCCCGGAGCTGCACGCGTTCCATGCCCGTTACCCGGACATCCAGCTCGATCTCGGCCTCAGCGACCGACCGACCGATCTCGCCGCCGAGAATCTGGACTGCGCGGTCCGGGCCGGCGACCTCACGGACCAGAGCCTGATCGCGCGGCGGATCGGCGAGATGCAGCTGATCACCTGCGCCGCGCCCGATTATCTCGCTCGCTTCGGCGTGCCGCTCCATCCCCGCGATATCGAGGACGGGCACCGTGTCGTCGCCTATCGCCCCTTGCTGGGCAACCGGCTCCTTCCGATGATCTATCAGAACCAGCAGGAGAAGATCGAGATCACCGGCCGCTACGTCATTTCTCTGAATGAGGGCATGGGCTATCTCGCGGCAGGGCTCGCCGGCCTCGGCATTCTGCAGTTGCCGACCTTCATGGCGCGCGAGCCGATCGCTGAGGGGCGCCTCTCGCCGCTGCTGCTGGATTGGTGCACGGCACCTAAACCGCTTCACATCGTCTACCCGCCCAACCGGCACCTCAGCAACAAGGTGCGCGTCTTCGTCGATTGGCTGGCGGAACTCTTCGGTAAAGGCGCCTTCGAACTGGCCAAAAATTCCTCGTACGCCCCCCCGCGCCATACGCGCTGCGAAACGCTGCCGCCATGATCCATCGCAGCGGCATGCCAGATCCCACAAGTATCCCGGCGTTCTGGCCAGGCGGTCGGCCTGTCTCTCCGTGCTTAATTGCTTATCGCGAATGTTTCATGCGCTGGACATGCTCGACCAGCGCGCGCAGCTTGGGTGCGAGGTTCCGCCGGCTGGGATAGTAGAGATAGAACCCAGCGAAGGGCGGGAAGTAGTCGGTCAGGATCGGAACGAGTTCGCCACGCTCCACCAACGGGGCGAAGGTCTCCTCCATGCCGAAGGTGATGCCGACGCCGGCGGTGGCGAGCTTGATCATCAGCCCCATGTCGTTGGTTGTGATCTCCGGCGCGACCGCGATGTCAAACTCCCTGCCGTTCTCACCAAACTCCCAGCGGTAGGGCGCGGCCTTCGGCGCGGGGCGCCAGCCGATGCAGCGATGCGCCACGAGCTCGCGTGGATGCTGCGGGGCGCCGAAGCGCTCCAGATAGGACGGAGCGCAGACGGCGGTCTGGCGCTGCTCGCCCGAGACGGGCACCGCGACCATGTCCTGCTCGATTACCTCTCCGAGCCGCACACCCGCATCGAAACCCTCGGCGACGATGTCGAATTCCTCGTCGGTCACGGTGACGTCGAGCTGGATCTCCGGATAGGCCTCGGCGAAACCGCCGAGGAACGGGCCTGCGAGGAACCGCTCGGCGATCGAGGTAACGGCCAGCCGCAACTGCCCGCGCGGACGTCCCTCTAGGCTCCCGACGAGTTCGACCGCCGAGCGCATCTCCGCAATGGCCGGCGCGATCGAGGTAACGAGGCGCTCACCGGCCTCGGTCAGACCGACGCTGCGCGTCGTCCGCCTGACGAGCGCGACCCCCAGCATCTCCTCAAGCCGGCGGACAGTCTGACTGACGGCCGAGCGCGTCACGCCCAGCCGGTCGGCGGCGGCGCGAAAATTCCTTTCCTCCGCAACAAGCGCGAAGACGGCGAGCGCGTTCAAGTCCGGGATCATTGGTTAGCCAGACTTTCCAAGTTGTCGTTGCCAGGGCGGCTTATCGGGACAATGCCGCGTGGCTAAATCGATGCCAAGCCCGAACGATCGGCCCGATGAGGATGCACGACGGGGTTCCCACCGATCGACGCGCTAAACATCCCGCCGAGACGCTGCCAACGGGCGGGGTGCTGGCGCCCGAAGGCCCGTCCGCAGCCACGCGCTGCGGCTCACAGACCATAGGAAATGGCCATGCAGAACCTTCGACTTCTCGCTCTGTCCCTCGTCGCCGGCACCACGCTGATGGCGATCGAAGAGGCCAGAACTCAGACCACAGGATCAGCCATGACGCGCACGCCGCCTGCCCAGTCCCACCCCTATGTCGGCATGTGGGTCACGCCCGATGGCCATATCCGGCACGAGCTGCTGCCGAACGGCCGCTATGACGAGGCGCGTGGTTCGCGCGAGAGCGCCTATCGCGGCCGCTACGAGGTGCGTGGCAACCACATAGACTACTGGGACGACACCGGTTTCACGGCCGATGGCGAGTTCGTCGATGAGAACACACTGCACCATGGCGGCATGGTGTTCCGGAGGGTCCGGTGACCCGACCATAAGGCCGTCGACCGCGCGGCTGGCAGGTCCCGACGTCCTAACCTCACCCTCCAACTCAAGAAAGGACAAACGGTATGTCAGGTTCCGGTATCGATCGAAGGATCGAGTCCGTCTCCTCTGCAACGCTGGAGTCGACGTCGCCGCGGATCCCACGACAGTGCTGGCGCAATCCCAGCCGCCAGTCGCCGCCAGGTCGCAGCCATTCACCGCCCGGCTGACGGCCAATGGACGCTTTGCCATACGGAAGGCGGATGCGCGGACCACGCCGCTCGACGGGTTGCGCGAGCCAGAAATCTCGATGTCCCAGCCGAGGATTCCAATGACGGCGACGTTGGGGCGGTCGTCGCCGATCCACTGATGAATCGAGAACCGTTCGAACGAAGCGAAGGCCCTTCAACACTCTGTGGTGAACGCGATGGGTCCGGAGCGTGGCAGGCGACGTCGATATGCTGTCATCACCCGCGAAATCCAGCGGAAGCGTTCCGACGACGCGCGTGTCGAAGGCCCTGAGCCAGAGCGTTGCCCGAGAACACATGACCTGATCTTGCGCGGCACGCTCCCCGTTTTTCCTGAGGAAGGGTGTCGCCGATACGACCGGCGACGACATCGCCGCGACGGGCGTCGCGACGCGCACGCTCTGGCGGCGCTTCCGATCCAAGGAAAGCGCCGTCGAGCCATTGTTTGCCCAGTCGTCGCTGCGCTTCGCCGCGATCCTCCGACGGAGGCCCCGGCACCTCTCAATCAAGGAGCTGTTCGCCGCGAACCTCGGTCCAGACAAGCAGGCCGCTGAAGAAAGCGCGGATGACATCCTCGTCGTCAGGCTCCTTGCCACGCTGCCTGAAGAGTCGGCCTTGCGAAGCAATTGGCAGGTGTCCTGCCAGATCAGCGAAGAGCATCTGATCGAGGTGATCGCTGAGCGCCTGGGTCGATCACGTTGCGCGTTCGAGGTGCGGCTGTGCGCGGCGACCGTGACGGCCGCCATCAGGATCGTCGACGAGACCGTCAGCCTGGCGGCGGTCAAGCATGGGCTGAAGACGACGACGGCCGAGGTGAACGCCGATCTGGCGCAAGCCATCCGCAAGGCCAGCCCCTCCCCTTCTGCAATCCGGTTGCTCCACGGAGTTGGCCGACCAGCGGCGGCGAGTGAGCCGAAACTCAAGCTCGCCACGCAACAGGCGCCTTCACAGGATCAACCAAACTGTTCAGCTGGTGCTTTTTCGGGAATGCGGGCAATCGCCTTGATCTCGAAGTCGAACCCCGCGAGCCAGTTCACGCCGATCGCGGTCCATGTCGGATAGGGCGGATCGCCGATTTCCTCGGCGCGAACGGCAAGCATCCTGTCGAACTGCGTCTGCGGATCGGTGTGAAACGAGGTGACGTCGATCACGTCGTCGAACGTCGCGCCCGCGGCGGCCAGCACGGCGCGCAGATTGGCGAAGGCCCGCCGGACCTGATCCTCGTAGACGGGCTCGGGCGTTCCGTCCTCGCGGCTGCCCACCTGACCGGAGACGAAGAGAAGATCGCCGGACCGGATCGCGGCCGAATATTGATGGAGATCATAGAGCGCGTGCCGGTCAGCGGGAAAAATGGCGTCGCGTTTGATCATGTCGGTTCCTCTCATCGTTCGCGAAGGCAAGCGGCCAATCCGCGGCTTCGCTCTCACCGACATCAGATGGCGTGCCGCGATTGATCCGATTAGCCGTTGCATTCGGCACGGGCTGATGCACATTCGCCAGCAATGACGCGGCCCATGCTCAACGATCTGCACGCGTTCGTCACGGTCGCGACCCGTCGCAGTTTTCGCCGCGCGGCGGATGATCTCGGCGCTGCCCCCTCCACCTTGAGCCATGCGATGCGCGCGCTCGAAAAACGCCTGGGCGTGCGCCTGCTCAATCGCACGACGCGCAGCGTCTCGCCGACGGAAGCTGGCCTCGAACTGCTCGAGCGTCTCAGGCCGGCGCTCACGGGTCTGGACGAGGCACTCGACGCGGTTCAGGCTTTCCGCGGCACGATCAGCGGCACGGTCAGAATCAATGCGCCGCGGCTGGCGGCGACGCTCCTGATCCGCGACATCCTGCCGGTGATGTCCGAGCGTTATCCCGATGTCGTCATTGACTTGGTCGTTGAAGGCAAGCTGATCGACATCGTGGCGGCAGGGTTCGATGCCGGCGTGCGTCTGTTCGATTCCATACCGAAGGACATGATCGCCGTCCCCTTCGCCGATCCGGTCAGCTTCATCTGCGTCGCGTCTCCTGCCTATCTCGAGCGCTTCGGCGAGCCGCAAACGCCCGATGATCTCAAGCGCCATCGCTGCATCGGCCATCGCGTTCCCAGCGGCAAGCTCCACCGCTGGGAGTTCGAGCGAGCGGGACGAGCGATGACACTCGATCTCAACGGTTCGGTCGTTCTCGACGACGAGGAACTGATGGTCGACGCCGCTATCAACGGGCTCGGCATCGCCTATGTCGCAAGTCCGGCGGCCGAAGCAGCCCTACGGGATGGCCGACTACGCCGGAACCTGCCGGAATGGACGCCGGCCTCGGACCATATCGGGGTGTATTACCCCGGTCATCGCGCCGTTCCCCCGGCTTTGCGTGCCTTCCTCGATGTCGTGAAGACGAAGCGAGCTGACTAGCAGCCGCCTGGGGAATCGCAGGCGACGCCTGCCTGTTCATGCTCACATAGCCGGTTTGGCTTTGGCTACATCAGCTGCCAGGGAGGCTTCAGTGAAACTCAGAAAGCTCACCTTCGGTGAGGCGAAGATGGAGGCCACGCCCGGCGTCGAAGGCGAGATATTGGCAGGCAATCTGGTGGATGAGCGTCATGGTGGGCCGGTTACGGTCGGCTACGGCCGTTGGGGCGCCCACTCGATTCTCGAGCAGGTCATGGCGGTCGACGACATCATGATCGTCCTATCAGGGCGCCTATCGGTATCGAGCCCATCGGGGGCTCTCGAGATCGGCCCGGGCGAAATCGCTTACATGCCCAAAGGCGAACGGGTAACGATCCGCGCCTACGAGCAGGAAGCCATCACGGCGTATGTCACGTTTCCACATTGGCGCGAGGCGGAAGCTCAGCGCTGAACTCCGCGGACGGGCCGTCTCGGCGACGGTCGGTGAACTCCTGCGTTGGATTGCCGACTGATGTGGTTGCCCGTGGCGGGCGCTTGTCGATCTGTATGATCGCCGCATCAGGATCATCTTTTCCTGCGTCATGTCGCGCATCGTGAACGGGATGCCGCCGGTGCCGTAGCCCGACTCGCGCCGCCCCGCGAAGGGCATCCAGTCCGTCCGGAAGGTCGTCGGATCGTTGATCATCACCGCGGAGGCGTCGAGACGGTTGGCGGCGCGCAGGGCGATGTCGATGTCCTTCGCGACGATTCTGGCCTGGAAGGCGACCGGCAGCGCATTGGCCCGCGCGATCGCCTCGTCGAGTTCGCGATAGGGCCAGCTTTGCGTAGACCCTGCAGTTACGCCGCACCCGGGACCGTCTCAACGACCTGCCCCAAAGCCGCTCGCGCATGATGCAGCCCGAGACGTGGCAGTGATCTCAGGCTGCACCTGATTCGAGCCGTCAGGCCGAGCGCTGGAGTGGTTGCGCGGGGTCGAAGCGGCTCGGGACGGGATCCAGTCCAAGCCGGCCGCGCAATGTGCCGTCCTCGTACTCGCTGCGGAAGAGGCCGCGCTTGCGCAGCAGCGGAACGACCTCGCTTGTGAAGAGGTCAAACTGGGCAGGCAGGATCGGCGGCATCACGTTGAAGCCGTCAGCCGCACCGGAGGCAAACCAGTCCGCGATGACGTCGGCGATCTGCTCGGGCGTGCCGGTCGCCGTGAAGTGGCCCCGGGCACCGGCGAGGCTGTGCAGCAGGCGCCGCAGTGTCGGGCGCTCGCGTGCCACCAGCGCGGTGATCGCCTGCGACCGGCTGCGCGAGGCCTCCACCTGCGACGGATCGGGAAAATCATCGGGCGACAGCACCTGATCGAGCTTCAGATGCGAGAAGTCATGACCGCCGAAGCGGTTGGATAGCCGCGCCAGGCCGACGCTCGGATGGGAGAGCTCGTTCAGCTCGTCCCTGACGCGCTGTGCCTCCGTCTCGGTCGAGCCGATCGCAGCGCTGATGCCCGGCAGGATCAGGATCTGGTCCGCCCGTCGGCCGAGTGCCCGAGCCTGCGTCTTGATGTCGTCGTAAAAGCCGATGGCGCTCTCCTTCTGGAGGTGCGCAGTGAAGATCGCCTCGGCGTAGCGGGCGGCGAAGGCGCGGCCGTCGGTCGAGGCACCTGCCTGGACGAAGACGGGCCTGCCCTGCGGCGAGCGCGGCACGTTCAGCGCCCCGGCGACCTTGAAGAAGGCGCCGCGATGCTCGGCGCGGCCGATCCGGCCGGCCTCGGCATAGATGCCGCTGGCGCGGTCGTCGCGGATCGCGTCGGGCGCCCAGCTGTCCCAGAGCTTCGAGACGGCTTCGACGAATTCGTTGGCGCGGGCATAGCGCTGGTCAATGCCGCTCTGGCGATCCTGGCCGAAATTCGCAGCCGCCCCCGGCGCCCAGGATGTCACGATGTTCCAGCCCACGCGACCGCCGCTGAGATGGTCGAGCGTCGCGAACTGGCGGGCCAGATTGTAGGGCTCGCTATAGGTGGTCGAGGCGGTCGCGATCAGCCCGATCCGGTCGGTCAATGCTGCCAGCGCGCCGAGCAGCGTCAGCGGTTCCAGCTCGCCGCGGGCCGAATGGGCCAGATCCTCGCCGAGCACGACATGGTCGGCAAAGAAGATCGAATCCAGCTTGGCCGCCTCGGCCGCCAGCGCCAGCTCCTGATAGTAGCGCAGATCGGTCAGCGCGCGCGGCGTCGAGCCGGCATGGCGCCATGCCGCCTCATGATGGCCGCGGCCGTTGATAAAAAGGTTGAGATGCAGTTGGCGTGTCATGGCGATGACCTTCCCGGCAAACGAAATCAGATGGCGTCGGCGACGCCGAGCGCCGCCAGCAGATCGGCCCGCAGCGCGTCGAAACCGGCGTCTTTGCCGCGCGGATGAGCGAGGTCGACAGGCCGATCGACGATGATGCGGCCCTCGTCCATGACCAGGACGCGATCGGCGAGCTTGATCGCCTCGTCGACGTCGTGGGTGACGAGCAGGACGGTGGGCTGGCGCTCACGGATCAGCCTGAACAGCAATTCGTGCATGCGAATGCGTGTGAGTGCATCGAGCGCGCCGAAGGGCTCGTCGGCGAGAAGCAGAACGGGCTCGCGAACCAGCGAGCGCGCCAGCGCCACGCGCTGCTGTTCGCCGCCCGAAAGTGCATTGGGCCAGGCCTCCTCGCGACCGGCGAGCCCGACATTGGCAAGCGCCCGGCGACCGCGCGCCTCGGCATCGCTTGTACGCAGGCCGAAGACGACATTGGCGAGCACGCTCTTCCAGGGCAGCAGGCGCGAATCCTGGAACAGCACGGAGCGATCTGCCGGAACGTCGATCGTGCCCTCCCCGACAACGCCGTCGTCGAGCCCCGCCAGGGCGCGCAGGAGTGTGCTCTTGCCCGAGCCGCTCTTGCCGATCAGCGCGACGAATTCGCCGGGGGCGAAGTCGAGCGAGACATCGGCAAGGACGGTCCGGCCGCCGAAGCTCCGGCTGACTCCGCGCAGGCTCACCGCCGGGGCCAAAGCTTCGCCACGCGGATCGTAGGGATGCAAGGGCGCCGTCACGACGCGAGCGCCCTGCGGTAGGAGAGCGCCCGGCGCTCGAAGAAGCGGACGGCGAAGTCAGAGCCGAGGCCGAGCACGGCGTAGATCGCCAGGCCCACCACGATGATGTCGGTCTGGCCGTAGTCGCGGGCCCGGTTCATCAGGTAGCCGATGCCTTCGCTCGTATTGATCTGCTCCAGCACGACGAGCGCCGTCCAGCAGGTCGTGACGGCGAGCCGCAGCCCGGTGAAGAAGCCCGGCAGCGCGCCCGGCAGCGCCACCTCGCGCAGAAAGGCGCCGCGACCGAGCCCGACGCTGCAGGCCGGTTCGACGTGGCGGATGTCGATGCCCCGCAGCGCCGCATGGGTGTTGATGTAGACCGGCACCAGCACGCTCGAGGCGATCAGCGCGATCTTCATGGTCTCGCCGATGCCGAGCCAGAGGATCGCGAGCGGGATCAGCGCCAGCGTCGGCACGGCCCGCTTGATCTGAACGAGGCCGTCGATGGAGGCCTCGCCGACCTGGCTGAGACCGGCGGCCAGCGCCAGGACGAGCCCGAGCGTGACGCCGATGAACAGCCCCAGATAGGCCCGCTGGGCCGATGCGAGGAAATGGTCGGCGAGCGCTCCAGAGCGCAGCAATTCGTACCCCGTCACCAAAGCCGTCGACGGCGCCGCCAGGAAGCGCGGCGAAATCCAGCCGAGAAGCGAGGCGAGTTCCCAGATGCAGACGAAGGCCACGGGTCCGAAAAGGATGGCGCCGCGCGGGAGGCGCCCCGGCGCCAGCGTCGGCGCCTGGCGCGGCGCAGCCCGGCCGGCGGCCGGAGCGGGAGGCGTTCTTGTGGACACCTCTGGCTGATACAAAAGCGTTTCGACGGCCCAGCCGGGATACACCATGGCTTGTCCTCTCAGTGCTCTCAGTGCGTGGCAGCAGCGATGACCGCGTCGAAACGCAGGTCGAACTGGGCCCGCGCATCGAGGCGTCGCGGCAGATCCCCGGCGTCGTAGATGACGTCGATCAGCGCCTGCTGGACCGGGATCAGGCTGGAGAGAGACGGAAACGCGTGCTGTCCCTCGGACTCGACGATCCGGCGCGCATCCTCCGGCTTCAGTCTCTGGCGACGGACATAGTAGGCGTCCACCCAGGCGCCGGGCTGCTGCTGCGACCAGCGGCTCGCGCTGATCCAGGCGAGGACGAACTCCCGGATCGCCGCCGCCTTGGCGGGATCGTCGAGCGCCTTCTGACTTGCGTAGAGATAAGTCAGGCTCTTCGGCAGCCGGTCGTTCTGCGCCTTCGGAAGGGCGCTGGCGCCACGATCGGCGAAGTCGGCGAGATAGCGCGAGAAATGCGGCTCATTGAGCGCGGCGACATCGACCTGCCCGGACCGGACGGCGTCGGGGAAGTCCGCCGCGCGCAGTGGCACGAGTTTGACGTCCTTACGCGTCAGCCCGGCGAGCTTCAGCGCGTTGAGCACGAAGGGCTGCCGACCGGTGCCTTCGCCATAGGCGATGCTCTTGCCTCGGAGTTCTTCAAGGCTGTCGACCTTGAGTCCCGGCCGGACAGCGAGAAAGTAGTCCGTTTCCGATGAGGTCCGCGCCGCAACGATCGGAATGCGCTCGCCGGCGGCATGGGCCTGGATCGGCGGGGTGTTGCCCACGGTCGCAAGGTCGAGTGCACCCGCCCGGAAGGCTTCGAGGATGGCAGGGCCACCGAGGAAATTCGCGTAGGTCACCGTGCTGGAGAGCTTCGCCTGCTCCCCGGAGGCCTGTATCAGTGTCTGCAAAGCCTCGTTCTGGTCCGCCACAACAAGCTTCGTGCCCGGTGGGACCGTCGTCGGCAGAGATGGCGAGGCGAAGGCTGATCGCGACGGTGTGGAGACCAGGGGCAGCGCTACGGTTAGCCCGAGCGCCCTCGCAAGGACCTGCCGGCGGCTGGTCGCTTTGTCGTAGGGGGGCGTTCTGTGAGTCATGACACGTCCTCGCGCAGTCTTGGCCGGCGGCGTCAGATGCCCATCGCCACCCTGCCCTTCAGTCTGCGGGAGTCGTTCGTTATGTCAAACAAACGTTCTTTTTAATATACAATCCTGAAACGAAGATCCTTCTCGATCTGCTCTTTGGAACGGACGATCCCGTCTCAGATCGCGCCCGCGTCCTCAAGCTGCCATGCCCCGCCCGATCATGTTCGGCGCTTCAGGCTAGCGTTGGCAGGCAAGCGGCTGCATCTGATGCGGTTACCGCGCCCGCGCCGAATGCCCGAGAGAGCCTGGAGCGCCGCCGAACCCGGCCAATGTGACTGAAGCCGGTCAAGTCAAACTCTCAAAAGGAAAACCTCTGCGGAGCGGCGAACCGGCGCGATAATCTTCCACCAAACGACACAACAAAAAAATCCCATACGGCTTTCTTCTTCGCGTTAGGCCGCAAATCATCTGGGTCCCTTTTACGCCCGTTCGAGCGTCATACTGACTTGCTCGACAACAAGGAGCCCGATGCAATGTCAGCCCTCGCTCGTCTTCGCGAAACTCTCGTGGCGGTCGCGACGACCGTTCTCGCCACGACCGCCTTCGCCCAGTCGGACGCGCTGGTCACCACCGATTGGCTCGAGAAGAACCTCGACAATCCCAAGGTGCGGATCGTCGAGGTCAGCGTCGAACCCGGTCTGTTCGAGCGCGGCCATATCCCCGGCGCGCAGAACATTGTCTGGCATACCGACCTCGTCGACACGGTCGAGCGCGACATCGCCAAGCCGGAGAAGTTCCAGGCGCTGGCCCGCAAGCTGGGTGTCGACAACGACGTCACGGTGGTCCTCTACGGCGACAGCAACAACTGGTTTGCCGCCTGGGGCGCTTGGGTGTTCGACATCTACGGCCTGCGCGACAACGTGAAGCTGCTCGATGGCGGCCGCAAGAAGTGGGAGCTGGAGAAGCGCCCGGTCTCGACCAACCCGGTTGCGCCCAAGGCCTCGACCTTCACGGTCGCCGAGCCCAACCGCAAGCTGCGCGCGCGCCTCGTCGATGTCGTCAGCGTGGTCGAGAAGAAGACGGATGCGCGCATCCTCGACATCCGCTCGCCCGACGAGTTCTCGGGCAAGATCATCGCGCCGGCCGGCTTCCAGGAACTCGCGCTTCGCGCCGGCCACATCCCCGGCTCGGTCAACGTGCCCTGGGCTCGCGCGGTCAACCAGGCCGACGGCACGCTGAAGTCGCCCGAGGAGCTCAAGAAGCTCTATGCCGAAGTCGGCATCGACGGCTCCAAGCCGATCATCACCACCTGCCGCATCGGCGAGCGCTCGAGCCACACCTGGTTCATCCTCTCGCGCGTGCTGGGCTACCAGGTCGCGAACTATGACGGCTCCTGGACCGAATACGGCAACGTCGTCGGCCTGCCGATCAACAACCCGGCCGGTACGGTCTGGGGCGGCAAGTAAAACCGTCGCGAGCCCGGCATCATGGGACTGTCCGACGACACCGGCGCGCTCGATTACGATCGGGCGCGCCTGGCGGCTACCGCCGGGGGGGCGCCCGCCGCCGTAGCTTCACCCGCTCCGGAGGTCATGGCGCGCTTCGCGCCGGCAGCTGCCGTGGCCCTGGCGCTCGCCATCGCCATCCATCTCATCGGCGTCCATGGCGAGCCGGCGACGCAACTCCAGCTCTCGCTGATCCTGGGAGCGGCCTTCGGCTTCGTGCTGCAGCGCTCCCGTTTCTGCTTCCTCTGCATCTGGCGTGACTGGCTGGACCGGCGCGATCCGCGCGGTCTGCTCGGCATACTGACGGCCCTCGCCGTCGGGATCACCGGCTACACGCTCGTCTTCGGCGCCTGGCTTCCCGACCCGAGCGGCACGCGCCTGCCTCCGACCGCCCATATCGGCCCGGTGAGCGTTGCGCTCGTTCTGGCTGGCCTCGCCTTCGGCGCCGGCATGGCCATCTCCGGCTCCTGCATCAGCGCCCATCTCTACCGGCTCGGCGAAGGATCGCCGACCTCGCCTTTCGCCCTGATCGGCGCCGTGGGTGGCTTCATCCTCGGCTTCCTCAGCTGGAACGACCTCTATCTCTCGATCATCGCCGGGTCGCCCGTGCTCTGGCTGCCGCGCCATCTCGGCTATGGCGGAAGCCTGCTCGCGAGCCTCGCCATCCTCGGCAGTCTGGCTTGGCTTCTCATCCGAGTAGGGCGGACGCCACCCGCCGCCCCGGCCCCGACACAGGAGCCTTTTGCTGCGGTGTTCACCCGGCGCTGGCCAACCTGGATCGGCGGACTCTTCGTCGGGCTGATCGGGATAGCCGCCTATCTAAGGCTGTCGCCACTCGGGGTCACGGCCGAGATCGGTTCACGCTCGCGGCAGCTGGCCGCCGGCTTCGACTGGCTGCCCTCGCGGCTGGAGGGGCTCGACAGCTTTCGAGGCTGTGCGACGGTCATTCGCGACGCGCTGCTGACGCCGAACGGCCTCTTCATCGCGGGCATCGTCATCGCTGCTTTCGCAGCCGCGCTCGCAGCCGGCGAGTTCAAGCCGGCGCGACCGACACGCGGCCAGGCGCTGCGCGGTCTTCTCGGCGGGGTCCTGCTCGGCTGGGGCACGGTGATCGGGCTGGGATGCACGGTCGGCACTCTGCTCTCCGGCATCTCGGCAGGCGCGGTCTCCGGCTGGGTCTTCGCAGCCGCGCTACTCGCCGGCACGGCGGCAACGATCACACTCGGCCGAAGGCTCGGCTGGCTCGCCTGATGCGGATCGACGGGAATGGCCCGCGTGGGGCCCGTCCATGAGAGAGATGTTCCTCAGAGGCGGCAAAGTTCGAAAGGCGCTTCCATTGACCGAAAGAAGGGGATTCGGGAAAAGAAGAGTGCTGTTCAGGGGCAAAACCGGTCGGCTTCGCGCAAAACCGGATTTGTCATGCGGCTGCTCCTGACCTTTCACGCGAAGGCGGGCGGTGGTGATGCCGACGGCGCCGGCGACCCGGAAGCGGCGGCGCTCCGCTCTGCCCGATGTCCATCCTGAGCCGGCCGCACTGACGCGCGGATCCTCCCCTTCCCGAATTTCCAGACAGTCCAGGGCGCCGGTCTTGCCGGCGGATCCGTCGCATGACCCAGCCGGCCCCATCGTCACAACCCGCCGCAAACGCTATACGAAGGGAGGGGGCACAGCGTGTCCTGTCCCGCCTGATCCAAGCCCGTGCGGAGATCGCGGGGCGGCTGGTCTTCACCACAAGCTTCGGTCTCGAGGACCAGCTTCTGACGCATCTCGTCGTCGAGGCGCGCCTGGCGCAGGAGATCGCTTTCGCCACGCTGGAGACGGGGCGCCTCTTCCCGGAGGTTCATGATCTTTGGGCCGAGACCGAGCGGCACTACGGAATTGCCATCCGGGCCTTCGTGCCGGACGCGCACTCGGTCGAGGCGCTGGTCGCGGAGCAGGGCATCAACGGCTTCCGGGCTTCCCCGGAGGCGCGCAAGCGCTGCTGCCAGGTGCGCAAGCTCGTGCCGCTGGACCGGGCGCTGGCCGGCGCGTCCGGCTGGATCACCGGGCTGCGGGCCGACCAGTCGCAGGCCCGCGCCGCGGTCGGCCTGTTCGAGGCCGATCCCGCGCGCGGACTGACCAAGATCAACCCGCTCCACGATGTCACCCGCGATGAGGCGCTGGCAACGGCGCAGGCGCTCGGCGTGCCGCTCAATCCGCTGCACGCTCGCGGCTTCGTCTCGATCGGCTGCGCGCCCTGCACGCGGGCGATCGCGCCGGGTGAGCCGGAGCGCGCCGGCCGCTGGTGGTGGGAGCAGGATGCCGCGAAGGAATGCGGGCTCCATGTCGGCGTGGACGGCCGCCTGGTACGCGCCGCCGGGGCGGAGGCGCGACCATGAGCGCGCTCAGCCATCTGCAAAAGCTCGAGGCGGAGGCGATCTTCATCCTGCGCGAGGTCGTGGCGACCTGCGAGAACCCGGTGCTGCTCTATTCGATCGGCAAGGATTCCGCCGTCCTGCTGCATCTGGCGATAAAGGCCTTCCACCCCGGCAAGCCGCCCTTCCCTCTGCTCCATGTCGATACGACTTGGAAATTCCGCGAAATGATCGCATTCCGCGACGAGACGGCGCGCCGGCTCGGGCTGGAGCTGATCGTCCACACCAATGAGGAAGGGCTGAAGGCCGGCATCGACCCGATCCGCTCCGGCTCGCGCATCCACACCGATGTGATGAAGACGCAGGCGTTGAAGCAGGCGCTCGACCGCCACGGCTTCGACGCCGCCTTCGGCGGCGCGCGGCGCGACGAGGAGAAGGCGCGGGCGAAGGAGCGCGTCTTCTCGCTGCGTAGCCCCGGACACCGCTGGGACCCGAAGAATCAGCGGCCCGAGCCCTGGTCGCTGTTCAACACGACCAAGAAGCCCGGCGAGAGCTTCCGCGTCTTCCCGCTGTCGAACTGGACCGAAAGCGACGTCTGGGACTACATCGCCCTGGAGGGTATCCCCGTCGTCCCGCTCTATTTTGCCGCCCCGCGCCCGGTCCTACGCCGGGGCGAGGCCCTGATCATGCGCGACGACGAGCGCCTGCCGCTGCTGCCGGGCGAGGTCGTCGAGACCCGCATGGTGCGCTTCCGTACGCTGGGCTGCTACCCGCTGACGGGTGCGATCGAGAGCAGCGCCACCACCCTGACGGACATCATCGCCGAGATGCGGACCTCGCAGAGCTCCGAACGTCAGGGCCGCATCATCGACCATGACGGCAGCGGCTCGATGGAACAGAAGAAGCAGGAAGGGTACTTCTGATGAGCGCCGTGACGGCCCGGCGCAGCCTGCGCGAGACGCCAGCGGCGGGCGACGGCCCCGCCAACGACGACAGCCTGCAGTCGCGCTCGCTGCTGCGCTTCATTACCTGCGGCTCGGTCGACGACGGCAAGTCGACGCTGATCGGGCGCATCCTGTTCGAAACGGGGGCCGTCTTCGACGACCAGCTCGGCGCGCTGCAGCGCGATTCCCGCAAGTTCGGCACGCAGGGCGGGGCGCTCGATCTCGCTTTGCTGGTCGACGGGCTCTCGGCCGAGCGCGAGCAGGGCATCACCATCGACGTCGCCTATCGCTATTTCGCCACGCCCCGCCGGGCCTTCATCGTCGCCGATACGCCCGGCCACGAGCAGTACACCCGGAACATGGCCACCGGCGCGTCCACCGCCGATCTCGCGATCATCCTCGTCGATGCGCGGCTGGGCCTGCTGCCGCAGACGCGGCGCCATTCCTTCATCGTCTCGCTGGTCGGCGTGCGCCACGTCGTGGTCGCCGTGAACAAGATGGATCTGGTCGGCTATGACCGCGCCGTCTTCGAGCGCATCGCCGCCGACTACCGGCAGGCCGCCGCCGGCCTCGGCTTCGCCGACATCACCGTGATCCCCCTCTCCGCCCGCGATGGCGACAACGTCGCCGTCCCCTCCCCGGCCATGGATTGGTATGACGGCCCACCCCTGCTCGCCCATCTCGAGGCGGTCGCGCTGGAAGCGCCGAGGAGATCGCATCGCGGCGCGGTGCTGCCGGTGCAGTGGGTCAACCGCCCCGACTCCGAATTCCGCGGCTATTCCGGCAATCTCGCCCATGGCGAGATCACGGTCGGCGACCGTGTCGCGATCCTGCCCTCCGGGCGCACAACGACTGTCGCGCGGATCCTGACGCCCGCCGGCGAGGCGCGCCATGCTCAGGCGGGCCAGGCCCTGACGGTGACGCTCGCCGACGACGTCGACGTGTCGCGAGGCGACCTCATCGTCCATGCCGACGATGCGCCGCCGCTCTCGCGCAGCCTCTCGGCACGGCTGCTCTGGACTGCCGAGGCTGCGATGGAGCCCGGGCGGCGTTACCAGCTGAAGCTCGCCAGCACGCAATGCGGCGCCATCATCGACCGACTGCATCACCGCATCGACGTGGCGAGCTACGCCGAAGTCCCGGCCGCCGCCCTTGCGATGAACGACATCGGCGCAGTGACGCTCGATCTCGACCAGCCGATCGGCGCCCTTCCCTATGCGGAGAGCCTCGTCCTCGGCGGATTCATCCTGATCGATCCGGTCAGCCGGGAGACGGTGGCCTTCGGCTTCGTCGGCGAGAGCCGCGAGCACCGGAGCGCCGCGAGCCCTGCGCCGACGCTGGGCGTGGCGGCCGCCCTTCGGGCCAGCCTCGCCGCCTGGGCGGGTGAGCCGGGCACGCTGCGCCGCAGCGAGCGCGCCGGCCTTCTCGCCGGACATTTGGTCGGTACCGGCCTGCTCGCGGGTCTCGTGCTGGCTTGGACGGGAGGCGCTGCAGCGGCCGCCTTGGTCGCTGGCGCCGACCTCGTGCTGCGCCCGGTCGCGGTCAGCGCGGGGCGCCGGCTCGGCGGTCTCGTCTGGCGGCGCAGATTGGCGAAGCGCGGTGCGCCGGAGGAAAACCTTCTCGGCGATGGGATCTGACCCGGGCGCCGCAGCAAGGTCCTTCTCCGCGAACGACCAACTTTAAAACACAGTGCTGCCCAAAACTGTTGTCGGACGACAGGTGTCAGCATACGCTTTGTTCTGTAAAACGAACGCCCTGCGGGGTGTCGCTCAACGACGGAGAGCATGATGACGAGCCCGACCTTCCGCCGTCTGCTTCACGCAGGATTGGCCCTGGGAGCCTTCTCGCTGTGCTTCGGGATCGTCGCCGGTGCGCGAGCCCAGACCGAACTCCTCAACGTGTCCTACGACCCCACCCGCGAACTCTATCGCGAGATCAACGCCGCCTTCATCGCGGAGTGGAACGCCAAGAACGCCAGGAAGATCGCGACCATCCGCCAGTCGCATGGCGGCTCTGGGGCACAGGCCCGCACCGTGATCGACGGCCTCAATGCGGATGTCCTGACGCTGGCTCTGGCGGGCGACATCGACGCGGTCGCCCAGCGCTCGAAGAAACTGCCCGAGAACTGGCAGTCGCGCCTGCCGCAGAACTCCTCTCCCTACACCTCGACGATCGTCTTCCTCGTTCGCAAGGGCAACCCGAAGGGCGTGAAGGACTGGGGCGATCTGGTGAAGCCGGGCGTCCAGGTCATCACGCCCAACCCGAAGACCTCGGGCGGGGCGCGCTGGAACTATCTCGCCGCCTGGGCCTATGCCGAAAAGGCCTTCAACAAGGACGAGGCGAAGGTCCGCGACTATATCGGCAAGCTCCTCGCCAATGTCCCCGTGCTCGACACCGGCGCGCGCGGCGCCACCACCACCTTCACCCAGCGCGGCATCGGCGACGTCTTCCTGTCCTGGGAGAACGAGGCCTTCCTGGCGCTGAAGGAGTTCGGATCGGACAAGTTCGACATCGTCGTGCCGAGCCTGTCGATCCTGGCCGAGCCCCCGGTCACGATCGTCGACGCCAATGTCGATGCCAAGGGCACGCGGGCCGAGGCGCAGGCCTATCTCGACTTCCTCTACACGCCCAAGGGCCAGGCGATCATCGCCAAGCACTTCTATCGGCCGCGCAATGCCGAGGCCGCCGATCCGAAGGACATCGCCAATTTCCCGAAGGTTGACCTCGTCACCATCGATGCCGTCTTCGGTGGCTGGGCCAAGGCGCAGCCCACGCATTTCGGCGATGGCGGCACCTTCGACCAGCTCTACAAGCCGGCGCGCTGAGCGATGGCGAGGGATGTTGCCGCATCGGGCTGGCACCGGCCGAGCGTCCTGCCGGGGCTCGGCCTCTCGCTCGGCATCACCCTCGCCAGCCTGTCGCTGATCGTCCTGATCCCGCTCGCCGCCCTGTTCGTGAAGGCGGCGAGCGCGGGACCCGGCGAGATCTGGGCCATCGCGGCCTCGCCACGGACCCTGGCGGCGCTGCGGCTCTCCTTCCTCGGCGCCCTCTTCGCGGCCTGCGTCAACGCCGTTTTCGGCCTGATCCTCGCCTGGGTCCTGGTCCGCTATGACTTTCCCGGCCGCCGGCTGATCGACGCCGCGGTCGACCTGCCCTTCGCCCTGCCGACGGCCGTGGCCGGCATCGCGCTCGCGGCCATCTATGCGCCCAATGGCTGGGTCGGCTCGCTGCTGGCGCCTCACGACATCAAAATCGCTTACACCCCGCTCGGCGTGATGGTCGCCTTGATCTTCATCGGCCTGCCCTTCGTCGTGCGCACGGTCCAGCCGGTGCTGGAGGAAAGCCAGGGCGACATCGAGGAGGCGGCCGCCCTGCTCGGCGCCAGCCGCCTGCGCACGATTGTCCAGGTCGTCCTGCCGCCGGTCCTGCCCGCATTGTTGACCGGCTTCGTCCTCGCCTTCGCCCGCGCGGTCGGGGAATACGGCTCGGTCATCTTCATCGCAGGCAACGTCCCGATGGTCTCCGAGATCGCGCCGCTGCTGATCGTGATCAAGCTCGAACAGTTCGACTATGCCGGTGCCGCCGTGATCGCGACGCTGATGCTGCTGCTCTCCTTTGCGCTCATTCTGCTGGTCAATCTGGTTCAGGCGCGGACACGGCGGATCCTCGGCGATGTCTGACGCGACCCTACCGCGGGCGGCCCTCGCCCCCTCGTCTCCCAGGCCCGCTCCGGCGCAGGCCCGGCAGCGCATCGGCGGCGAGAGCCCTTGGGTCCAGGCGCTGCTGATCGCGATTGCGCTCGCTTTTCTGCTGCTCTTCCTGCTGCTGCCGCTGCTGACGGTCTTCGTCGAAGCCGGCGCGCGGGGCTGGACGGCCTGGCGGGAAGCCATCACCGAGCCCGACGCGCTCGCGGCGATCCGTCTCACGCTGCTCGTCGCCGCCATCGCTGTGCCGTTCAACGTCGTCGTCGGCCTCGCCGCGGCCTGGGCGATCGCGAAGTTCGAGTTCCGCGGCAAGAGCCTGCTGATCAGCCTGATCGACCTGCCTTTCTCGGTGTCGCCGGTGATTTCTGGGCTGGTCTATGTGCTGCTCTTCGGCGCCCAGGGCTATCTCGGCCCCTTTCTGAAGGAACAGGGGATCCAGATCATCTTCGCCCTGCCCGGCCTCGTCCTGGCGACGGTCTTCGTCACCTTCCCCTTCGTGGCCCGCGAACTGATCCCGCATATGCAGGCGCTGGGCTCGTCCGACGAAGAGGCCGCCCTGACGCTCGGCGCCTCGCCCTGGCGCGTCTTCTTCGCGATCACCCTGCCGAATGTGAAGTGGAGCCTGCTCTACGGCGTGCTGCTCTGCAATGCGCGGGCGATGGGCGAGTTCGGCGCTGTGGCGGTGGTCTCAGGTAAGATCCGGGGTTTGACCAACACGATGCCTCTGCATGTCGAGATCCTCTACAACGAGTATATGGGCGCCGCCGCCTTCTCGGTCGCGTCGCTGCTGGCGGGGCTCGCCCTGGTCACGCTCGCCCTCAAGACCTTCCTCGAATGGCGCTATGGCGACGCGATCGCCGCCGCGCGCCGGCACTGACCGCGAGCAACGCCGATGACCGTCGCCGTCACCATCGAAGCCATCGACAAGCGCTTCCTCGGCTTCCAGGCCCTGCGCAATGTTTCCCTCGACATCCAGCCGGGCGAACTGGTCGCGCTGCTCGGCCCGTCAGGCTCGGGCAAGACCACGCTGCTGCGCCTGATCGCGGGACTCGAACAGGCCGATGGCGGCCGCGTCCTCTTTGGCGAAACCGATACGCGTGACCTCTCGCTGCGGGACCGCCGCATCGGCTTCGTCTTCCAGCACTACGCCCTGTTCAAGACGATGACGGTGGCCGAAAACATCGCCTTCGGTCTGCGTTCGCGGCCACTGGCCCAGCGACCGAGCAATGCCGAGATCAGCCGCCGGGTGAAGGATCTGCTCGATCTCGTTCAGCTGCCGGGACTGGAGAAGCGCTATCCGAGCCAGCTCTCGGGCGGACAGCGCCAGCGCGTCGCGCTGGCGCGCGCGCTCGCCATCGAGCCGCAGGTGCTGCTGCTGGACGAGCCCTTCGGGGCGCTTGACGCCCGGATCCGCAAGGATCTGCGCGCCTGGCTACGCGAGCTCCATGGCCGCACCGGCCACACAACCCTCTTCGTCACCCATGACCAGGAGGAGGCGCTGGAACTGGCCGATCGCGTTGCGATCCTGCACGAAGGGAGGCTCGAACAGGTTGGCACGCCCGACGACGTGTACGACCACCCGGCCTCGCCCTTCGTCTGCGAGTTCCTCGGCGAGGCCAATCGGCTCGACGTCCGCATCGTCGGAAGCCAGGCCTTCTTCGACGACCGACCGGTGCTGGGTGGGCTGTCGCAGAACCAGGGCGGGGCGGCATCGCTCTATGTCCGCCCGCATCACCTCAAGATCGTCGACGAGGTCCCGCTCTCGATACCAGGTGTCGTCGAACAGATCCGCCGCACGGGCGCGCTGCGGCGGGCCGAGATCGCGGTGGCCGGGCTGGCGAAGCGGCTCGATCTCGACCTGACCAGCGAGGTCGCGCCCGCGATCGGTGAGCGTGTGCGGGTCAAGATTTCACAGGCGACCGCATTCGCGCGGCCTTGACCGCGCAGGCCCACACCGAGGACCGGCAGAGTTCAATTCACTCCGGTTTGTGCGGAATAAGAAAAAACCGTCCATTCTATGTGAATTGAAGCGCTCGGGTGCTTCGCCTAAACTTCCGTTCTGATTATAGAACGGATGATCGCGACGTGACCCTCCCTACCGATCTTGCAGATCAGTCTAGCGAACGCGCCCGCGAGGCCAGGCGATGAGCGTCCTAGCCAAGCGTCCACCCCTCCCGGCCATCCTCCTCGCCAATGATCTGTTGGATGGCGACGTGGTCTTCGCCGCGACGGCAGACGAGCCCGGCGCACTGAGCTGGACGCGCGATCCATCGCTGGCGCTCGTGGCCAATGACGATCCCGCCGCCCAGCTGCTGGAGGATTTCGCGCGATGCGAACTCGCCGGCCAGCGCGTCGTCGACGCTTATCTGGTCGATGTCGACGTGACGAGCGGGCACCCCGTGCCGCGTCATTTCCGCGAGCGCTTCAAGACGCTCGGCCCCAGCAACCGCCCCGATCTCGGCAAGCAGGCCGGCGAAGGCATCGCCAGCCCCCGGAGCGCCTGAGCGATGTACCGTTACGACGAATTCGACGAGCGCTTCGTGCGCGACCGCGTGGCGCAGTTCCGCGACCAGGTCTCCCGCCGCCTCGACGGCTCGCTGACCGAGGACGAGTTCAAGCCGCTGCGGCTGAAGAACGGCGTCTATCTCCAGCTCCACGCCTATATGCTGCGGATCGCCATTCCCTATGGCACGCTGTCCTCGCGCCAGCTGCGCCAGCTCGCCTATATCGGCGAGCGCTACGACCGCGGCTACGGCCATTTCACCACGCGCCAGAATCTCCAGTTCAACTGGCCTAAGCTGCGCGACGTGCCGGCGATCTTGGATCTGTTGGCCGATGTCGAGATGCACTGTGTCCAGACGTCGGGCAACTGCATCCGTAACGTCACGGCCGACCATTTCGCCGGTGTCGCCCAGGACGAGATCGAGGATCCGAGGCCCGTCTGCGAGCTGATCCGGCAATGGTCCACCGCCCATCCCGAATTCAGCTACCTGCCACGCAAGTTCAAAATCGCGGTCACCGGCGCGCTGCATGACCGCGCCGTCATCAAGGCGCATGACATCGGCATCCGCATCCTGAAGCATCCTGAGACGGGCGATATCGGCTACGAGATCAGCGTCGGCGGCGGTCTCGGACGCACGCCGATGATCGGCAAGGTGGTGCGCGACTTTCTGCCGAAGGGCGATCTGCTCGCCTATCTCGAGGCGGTGATGCGGGTCTACAACCTCGAGGGGCGCCGCGACAACAAGTACAAGGCGCGGGTCAAGATCCTCGTGCACGAGATCGGGACCGAGGAATTCACGCGTCGCGTCGAGGCCGAATTCGCCAGGCTGGACGGCCCCTCGATCAATGCCGACCCCGAGGAGGTGGCGCGCATCGCCGCCTATTTCGCGCCGCCGCCATATGAAGATCTGCCGGCCGAAAGCCCGGCCCTCGCCACCGCCGTGGCGGCGGATCCGGCCTTCGCCCGCTGGGTCGAGACCAACACCACGCCGCATCGAGTCCCGGGCTACAAGGCAGCCACCATATCGCTGAAGCCGATCGGGCTGGCGCCGGGCGATGCGACATCCGCACAGATGTACATCGTGGCTGATCTGGCCGAGCGCTACTCCTTCGACGAGTTGCGTGTCACCCATGCGCAGAACCTCGTCCTGCCCCATGTGCGCCAAGACGATCTCTTCGCAATCTGGCAGGCGCTGGGCCCGGCCGGGCTCGCCACCGCCAATCTCGGCCTGATCACTGACATCATCGCCTGCCCCGGGCTCGACTATTGCGCGCTGGCCACGGCCCGCTCGATTCCGATCGCCCAGGCGATCCAGCAGCGCTTCGCCGATCAGCAGCGCCAGGCCGCCATCGGCGAGCTCAACATCAAGATCTCGGGCTGCATCAACGCCTGTGGGCATCATCATGTCGGCCATATCGGCATTCTCGGTCTCGAGAAGCGCGGCATCGAATCCTACCAGATCACGCTGGGCGGGGACGCCACCGAGAACGCCGCGATCGGCGAGATCCTCGGTCCTGGTCTGGCCGCGGAGGCAGTGCCCGACGCGATCGAGACGATCGTCGGAGTATATGAGCGCGAGCGCCATGATGGCGAACGGTTCATCGAGACCGTCCGGCGTGTTGGCCTTGCGCCGTTCAAGGTAGCGTTCCGGGAGTTCTTCGATGATGCTGCTTGATCGCGACGGGGCTCGGGCGGACGAATGGCACCGCACCGCGGTTGCCGCCGCCGCCAGTGACCGGCACGCTCTGGTCGAGTTCGCCGAGCTGCCGGAGGCACTCGCCACCATCTCGATCGGGCAGCCGCTCGGTGTTGTCATCCCCAACACGGTGACAGCGGCGGAGCTGGCGCCTCATCTGCCGCGGCTTGCCCTCGTCGCCATCGGCTTTCCGGCGTTTTCAGACGGGCGCGGCTTCAGTCTCGCCAAGGCGCTGCGTCGCGAGGGCTTTGCCGGCGCGCTGCGCGCGTCGGGCCCGCTGATCCCCGACCAGTTCGCCTATGCACTGGCCTGCGGCTTCGACGAGATCGAGTTGCCGGACACCAGCGCGGCACGCCAGAGCGTCTCGCAGTGGCTCGCCGCGAAGACGCATCTGCCCGCCACCTATCAGCGCGGCTACCGGCGGGATGGCAACATTATGGAAGCGCGCCGTCAGGCCAGGGCCGACAAGGCGCCGTCATGACCTCAACCGGCGATGATCTCGAGACACAGATGATGGACCGTGCGGCCCGCTGGACCGAGGACACCCCGCCTTGCGAGATCACCGACAGCCTGCCCGCTCGTCGCTATGAGCGTTGGCTCGATCTCGGCTTCGGCTTGCTCGTTGCCGTTCTCTTGCTGGGTTGGCTGGCTTTACCCGCGCCCGATCGCGCTCTCCCAACCCCGGCCAATCAAGCGGTAGGGCGATGACATCGAGGGATCCTGAGGCATTGCCCAGCCGCCGGATTGAGGCGCTGGCGACGCTGCCTCTCTTTCACAAGCTGGCGGGGCGGCGTGTTGTCCTGGTCGGGGCGAGCGACGGCGCTGTGTGGAAGGCGGAGCTGTTGCTCGCGGCTGGCGCAGACCTCCACGTCTTTGCCGGTGATGACGCGTGCGCTTTCGCCAACCTCCTGGCCTCGCCTGCCGAAGGTTCGTTGACGGTCCATCCTCGAATCTGGAGCAGCGGAGATCTGTCCGGCGTCGCACTGGCCATCGGCGACATTGAAGACAGGGCCGAGGCCGAGGCCTTCGTCGCGGCCGCACGCCGGGCGGGTTGCCCGGTCAACATCGTCGACAAGCCCGAATTCTGCGATTTTTCCTTCGGCTCCCTGGTCAACCGCTCTCCCTTGATTGTCGCGATCTCGACGGACGGCTCGGCTCCGGTCTTTGGCCAGGCGATCCGCGCCAAGATCGAGGCATTGCTGCCAGCAGGCCTGCAGGCCTGGGCCCAGGCGGCCCGCGACTGGCGCCCGGCGGTTCAATCCCGCGCGCTGCCTTTCCCTCTCCGCCGCGCATTTTGGGAAAAGTTCGCCCGCCGGGCGCTCGAGGCTCCAGCCGCGGACCCAAACGAGATCGAACGGAACACTCTCTTTTCCGCACTGGACCACCTCCAGAGCACCCACGATGGTCGAGGCCGCGTAACCCTGGTCGGCGCTGGCCCAGGAGACCCCGAGCTCTTGACCTTGAAGGCGGTCAGCGCCCTCCAGAGCGCTGATGTCATTCTCTATGACGATCTCGTGGCCGGCGGCGTGCTCGAACTGGCACGGCGCGAGGCGAAGCGTATGCTTGTCGGGAAGACGGGCCACGGGCCGTCCTGCCGACAGGACGATATCAACGCACTGATGGTCGCGCTGGCTCTCCAGGGAAAACACGTCGTCCGGCTCAAGAGCGGGGACCCCGGTGTTTTCGGGCGGGCTGGCGAAGAAATTGAAGCCTGCAATGCCGCTGGCATCCCCGTCACGCTGGTACCCGGCATTTCCGCGGCCCAGGGCGCTGCTGCAAGCCTCGGTGTCTCTTTGACGCATCGCGATCATGCCCGCCGGCTTCAGTTCGTGACGGGTCATGGCCGCAATGGCCTGTTGCCCGACGACCTCAACTGGACGGCCTTGGCTGATCCGCAAGCGACGACCGCGATCTACATGCCCCGGGCCACACTGGCGATGTTCCGAGACCGCGTGCTCGCAGCAGGGCTCACCCCTCACACCCCGGCAATCGCGGTTCTCAGAGCCACCCGCCCCAACGAGGTCCGTGTGACCTCCACCATCGCGAAGCTGCCGGAGCAACTCGCTCAGTTTCCTGATGGCGGGCCCATGCTTGTACTGATGGGCTGGAGCCTGACCGTCGCCGCAGCCAAGTCCGTTGAGGGGTCGATCGATGCTGCCGTGGCTCCTTCGTCAGCCTTCTTGGCGCCGGTGGAGCCATTGAGGCGATACGCTGGCGCGCGCACGCGCAGCAACTGAGACCGCAAGTGCCGACCGGCCGGCAAAGCAGACGACCGGCACCACGCAGCCGCCCTCGGCCACGGTCTGTCGATGCTGCACTCCGACAGGATCGGAAGAGGCGGCAGGCATGCTGCGCGATGTCTTCGGGTCGACCATCGAAGCGCCGATGGCCCGCCTGGGAGCGGTTTGGAGCCCGACGAGACGAAACCCGGCGCACACGCCATGACCGGGAGCGCATTCCACCAATTGGCATTTGATCTTCAGAATGCGATTTCATTGACGGACAGACCCAAACCAACAACACTGAATGTATTGGTCGCCATGTCAGGCGGTCGATCGCGGGATTTGCTGGAGCAGCTTGCACCGCGTCACCAAAGCTAAAAGCACCACGAGATGATCGTGGGCTCCGATACTGGAGACACGCCGTGATCCTTCTTCTCGACTTTGCCGTCAGGCACCTCCTGCGCCTTTCCGCCTTCCTGCGCTCGACCCGATGTTGACGGGGTCGGTGCGGCCCGTAGGCCGTCGCTGACCGCCCCGGCTCCCTCCCGTCACCGCAATTCCGAAAAGGCGCCGGCCCCGTGCCGGTGAAGGCAAACTCATGTCCAAAGCCATCATCATCGAAGTCGAAGGCGATGCCGCCGGCATCATCGTCGGCGATACCGGCCAGTTCCGCTTCTTTTCCGCCACGCGCGCGTTCGACGCGCTCGATGGACGCGTCTTCCGCTCGTTCGAGCAGGCCAACCGGGCCGTCGCCGCCCGTCACGCAGGCCAGGTCATGCGCAAGGCCGCCTGAGCGCAGCCGACCTCCAGAACAGGAACATTCGCCATGGACCGCAGAGATTTCATTGCCGGGCTCGCCGGCTCCGCCCTGGCTTCCGGGGCAGCGCTGGCTCAGCCGGCCGCGCCGCTCAAGGAATTGCGCATCGGCTTCCAGAAGAACGGCATCCTGCTGATCGCCAAACAGCAGGGCGTGCTGGAGAAGCGCTTCGCCGCTCAGGGCATCGGCATCAAATGGGTCGAGTTCCAGTTCGGCCCGCCTTTGCTGGAGGCGCTGAACGTCGCCTCGATCGACTATGGCCCGACCGGCGATGCCCCGCCGATCTTCGCCCAGGCGGCCCGCGCCAACCTGCTCTATGTGGCGACGCAGGAGGCCGCCGGCTCGGGCGCCGCGATCCTGCTGCCGCCCAACTCGCCGATCCGGACGCTCACCGATCTCAAAGGCAAGAAGATCGCCTTCGCCAAGGCCTCGAGCTCGCACAACCTCACCATCGCCGCGATCGAAAAGGCCGGTATTGGTTACGAGGAGTTCACGCCGGTCTACCTGCCGCCGGCCGATGCGCGCGCCGCCTTCGAGCGCGGCTCGGTCGATGCCTGGACGATCTGGGACCCGTTCTTCGCGATCGCTGAACAGGTCCCGGGGGTGCGCATCCTGTCGCTGTCGAAGGGCATCGTCGCGCAGAACTCGTTCTACCTCGCCAATCGCGACTTCACCGGCCGGCATCCGGACGTCGTCGCCGCGATCAACGACGAGCTCGCCAAGGTGGCGCGATGGGCGGAGACGCATCGCGGCGAGGTGGCCGCGGTTCAGGCCGCCGCGACGGGCCTGCCGATCGAGCCCTGGAAGCGTGCCGTCGACCGGGCGGACTTCGTGATCGCGCCGCTCAATCCGCGCGTGCTCGACGAGCAGCAGCGGGTCGCAGACCGCTTCCATCGCCTGGGTCTAATCCCGAAGCCGATCAACGTACGCGACATCGTCTGGGACTGGAAGCCGACCGCCTGAGCGCGTCACCGAGCTGCGAACGAAGGACGATTCCATGATGATTTCAAAACGAGACTTCCTTTCGCTGACGGCTGCGGGCCTTGCCGTCGGCATCTCTGGTAGCGCCAGCGCGCAGGAGAAGGTGCTGCGCGTCGGCTTCCAGAAATACGGCAAGATCGTCCTGCTCAAGGGCAAGGGCACGCTGGAAAAGGCGCTGGAGCCGCTCGGCTACAAGGTCACCTGGACCGAGTTCCCGGCCGGGCCGCAACTGCTGGAAGCGATCAATGTCGGCGCCATCGACATCGGGAACACCGGCGAGGCGCCCCCGATCTTCGCGCAGGCCGCCGGCGCGCCGCTGGTCTATGTGGCGCATGAGCCGCCCGCACCGAAGGGCGAGGCGATCCTCGTGCCGAAGAACAGCCCGCTGACCTCGGTCGCCGAGCTGAAGGGCAAGAAGATCGCTTTGAACAAGGGCTCCAACGTCCATTACCTGCTGGTCAAGGCGCTGGAGAAAGCGGGCGTGGCCTATGCGGATGTGACACCCGTCTTCCTCGCACCAGCGGACGGGCGCGCGGCGTTCGAGCGCGGTGCGGTCGATGCCTGGGCGATCTGGGACCCCTTCCAGGCCGCGGCCGAGGCCACGATCGGCGCCCGCGTGCTCGCCGACGGCACCGATACCGTGTCGAACCACCAGTTCTACCTCGCCAGCGAGAAGCTCGTCGCCGGCCACGAGGCGGCGCTGAAGGTGTTCCTGAAGCAGCTCTCCGACGTCGACGACTGGGCCAAGGCCGACATCAAGGCCGTGGCCGAGGCGCTCTCGCCGCCCACCGGCATACCGGTGCCCATCCTCGAGGTCGCGTTGAAGCGTCAGAGCTACGGCATCCGTCCGCTCGACGAGGCGACGGTCGCCGAGCAGCAGCGCATCGCGGACGCCTTCCATGCGCTCGGTCTGCTGCCCAAGCCGATCACGATCGCCAATGCGGTCCGGAGGATCGCCTCGTGAGCCTCGCCCCCGTCAAGAGCGCGAACGTCCTCTGGTTCCTGCCGACCCATGGGGACGGGCGCTATCTCGGCACCGCCATCGGGGGGCGCCAGACCGATTTTGCCTATCTGCGCCAGATTGCTCTAGCCGCGGACAGCCTGGGCTATTACGGTGTGCTGCTGCCGACGGGGAAGAGCTGCGAGGACAGCTGGATCACGGCCTCGGCCGTCGCGCCGCTCACACAGAACCTGCGCTATCTCGTAGCCGTGCGACCGGGCCTGCAGTCGCCGACGGTCGCCGCCCGGATGACCGCGACGCTCGACCGCGTCTCGAACGGGCGCCTGCTCGTCAATGTCGTGACGGGTGGGGACCCGGTCGAGAACGCCGGCGACGGCATCTTCCTCTCGCATGACGAACGCTACGCGGTTACCCGCGAGTTCCTCGCCGTCTACTCCGCCCTGCTGCGCGGCGAGACGGTGACCTATGAGGGCCGGCATATCCGCGTCACGGATGGACAGCTGCTCTATCCACCAGCTCAGGATGGCGGGCCGCCGCTCTATTTCGGCGGCTCTTCGCCGGCCGCCATCGATGTGGCAGCGCAGACCATCGACAAATATCTGACCTGGGGCGAGCCCCCGGCAGCGGTGGCGGAGAAGATCGCCGTCGTCGACCGGGCTGCGAAGGCGGCCGGCCGCAAGGTCTCCTTCGGCATCCGGCTGCACGTCATCGTGCGGGAGACGGAAGAAGCGGCCTGGGCGGCGGCGGAGCGCCTGATCAGCCATCTCGACGACAGCACCATCGCGAAGTCCCAGGCGATCTTCGCCCGGATGGATTCCGAAGGGCAGCGCCGGATGTCGGCGCTGCACGGTGGACGGCGCGACAAGCTGGAGATTTCGCCCAATCTCTGGGCCGGTGTCGGGCTGGTTCGCGGCGGCGCCGGCACGGCGCTCGTCGGCAGCCCCGAGCAGGTCGCGGCGCGCATCTACGAATACCAGGCGCTCGGCATCGACTGCTTCATCCTCTCGGGCTACCCGCATCTGGAAGAGGCCTACCGCTTCGCGGAACTCGTCTTCCCGCTGCTGAAGCTCAACCATGGCCGGCCGGCCTTTGGCGGCGTCGTCAACAACGGTCCCTTCGGCGAGACGATCGCCAACGACCTGAAGCCCGACCAGAAGCGGGCCTCCAGCTCATGACCGACAGTGCCGACGGCCTGATCCGCGCTGCCGAGCGCAATTCCATCATCCGCCTGCCTGGTCCGGGAGCCCTGCGGCCCTGGCTCGGGCGGCTGACGCCCTGGCTGCTGCCCTTCGCGCTGCTTCTGGTCTGGCAGAGCGGCTCGAAGCTCGGCTGGATACCGCCCAATGTCCTGCCGGCTCCCAGCGATGTCCTCGCGGCCGGCTGGCGGCTCGCGCTCAACGGCCAGCTCGCGGAGAACATCGCCGTCAGCTTCAAGCGGGCGATCTCGGGCTTCCTGCTTGGAGGCTCGCTCGCTTTCGCGCTGGGGCTGTTCAACGGCCTGTCGAAGACCTCCGAGCGGCTGACCGACACCACTGTCCAGATGGTGCGCAATATCCCCAACCTCGCCCTGATCCCGCTGGTGATCCTCTGGTTCGGCATCGAGGAGGGCGCCAAGCTCTTCCTGACCTCGCTCGGCGTGTTCTTCCCGATCTACATCAACACCTTCCACGGCGTGCGTACGGTCGACGCCCAGCTCGTCGAGATGGGCCGCTCCTACGGCATGGGCAACTGGGAGCTGTTCCGGCGCGTCATCCTGCCAGGGGCCCTGCCCTCGATCTTCGTCGGTGTCCGCTACGCGCTCGGCATCATGTGGCTGACGCTGATCGTGGCGGAGACGATCGCGGCCTCATCCGGCATCGGCTACATGGCGATGAACGCCCGCGAGTTCATGCTCGTCGACGTCGTCGTTCTGGCGATCGTGATCTACGCCGCTCTCGGCAAGCTCGCCGACACCACCGTTCGCATGCTCGAACGGCTCTGCCTGTCCTGGCACCCCGCCTTCCAGAAAGCCTGAGGAGCGGGCCATGACGACATCGGCTTTAACTTCGACGACCCTGCCGTTCGACGCCCTCTTCGAGGACAAGGCCGCCAAGGCGCGGGCCAGCCGCGGCCAGTCGATTACGATCCGCGGCCTCGGCAAGCGCTTCGGGGATCTCGAGGTCCTGCGCGGGATCGACCTCGACATCCCGGCCGGGCAGTTCCTCGCCATCGTCGGGCGCAGCGGCTGCGGCAAGAGCACACTTCTGCGCATCCTCGCCGGCCTTGACGAGGCCAGCGAAGGCAGCCTGCGCTTCGGCCAGGACGGGCAGACCCGCGACACGGCCGAGACACCGCGCCTGATGTTCCAGGAGCCCCGGCTGCTGCCCTGGGCACGCGTCCTCGCCAATGTCGAGGTCGGCCTCGGCGCCGATCGCAAGCTCCCGGAGGCGGAAGAGCGTGCCTTCCAGACCCTGCGCGCCGTCGGTCTCGAAGCCAAGGCGCAACAGTGGCCGGCCCTCCTCTCCGGTGGTCAGCGCCAGCGCGTCGCGCTCGCCCGCGCGCTGGTCAGCAGGCCGCGCGTGCTGGCCCTCGACGAACCGCTCGGCGCGCTGGACGCGCTCACCCGGATCGAGATGCAGGGTCTGCTGGAGCGTGTCTGGCGCACGCAGGGCTTCACCGCGATCCTTGTCACGCACGACGTGTCGGAAGCCCTCACCCTCGCCGACCGCGTGGTGATGATCGATGGCGGCCGCATCACCCTCGACCTCGCCATCGACCTGCCGCGCCCGCGCCGGCGTGGCTCTGTCGACCTCGCCCTTCTCGAAGAACGCATCCTCAAGGACCTGATCCGCGAGGACGCTCACGCACCCGAATACGCGATCTGATGGAGACTACGCCGATGTCGGCCGTTACCCCCTTTCACAAGCCGGTTCGACAGATCCAGGACGATGCAGTGAGCTTCCGCGCGGCCTTTCGCCAACTGGCTGGCGGCGTCAGCGTCATCACCACTGGCGAAGGCGACACCCGGACCGGCCTCACCGCCACGTCAGTCTCGTCGCTCTCCGCTGAGCCGCCCACGCTTATGTTCGGGCTCAACCTGTCATCGTCGAGCTATTCGGTGCTGGTTCGCCATCGCAGCTTCGGCGTGAACTTCCTCAACGCGACGCAAAAGCAGGTCGCCGACCGCTTTGCCGGGCGCAATGGCGAGAAGGGGCCGGCCCGCTATGCCGGTGCTGAATGGTCGAGCGGCCTCACCGGCGCACCACTCCTCATTGGAGCGCTGGCGACGCTCGACTGCGAACTCGAGGAGATCATCGAGCGGCACTCGCACGCGATCGTCATCGGCCGCGTCCGTGAGGTCAGGCTCGGCGGCAGCGGCGCAGCATTGGTTTACTGGCGCGGCGATTACGAGCGCCTCGGCTGGACGGGCGATGAGGTCGCCAGCGCCTTGCGGCTAAACGCGCATTAGCTAGGCCGAATGCGGGCATTACTTCACTCATCCACGCGCAGTCGGGGAGCAGGCGGCGGATCTCTGCCTGCCAAGATGCCGTTCCGGATAACGCTAGGCGGCTGACACCTCAAACCCCCGCCAGCGCACTCTCCAGATCGGACACGAGATCGTCGGCGTGCTCCAGGCCGACGGAGAGGCGGATCAGCCCGTCCGAGATGCCCATGCTGGCGCGGATCTCCGGCGAGAAGCGCTGATGGGTCGTCGTCGCCGGGTGGACGATCAGGCTCTTGGCGTCGCCCAGATTGTTGGAGATGC
>NZ_LSKN01000263.1:0-2325 GCF_001557075.1 Methylobacterium sp. CCH7-A2 | reverse complement strand
AGAGGGGCACGCGTCGCGACGCTGGCATGAGCGGCCTCGAAGATCCGGTCGGTATTGACCTGGACCGGCGAGAGCGCGAGCGCGGCCAGCGCGAGGACGTGCTGGAGCAGCGCCCCTTCCCTGGCGGAATTGATCTCGTCGCGGTCCTCAGGGTGCAGCTCGTCTTGATCGAGCGAGAGAGCGAAGCGCTCCGCCCACACCGCATGCTGCCGGGCCTCGGCGAGGAGCAGGGCCGCATCCGCCTTGCGCTTGAGCCAGCTGCGCAAGGCGACGTGCTCCTCGATGCGGTGGATCGTGGCGTGGCTGGGCGACGGCGCTTCGCCATGGCCGCGACCGGCGAAGGCGATGGCGTCCCGCGCGAGGGTGTGAACATCGTGATCCTTCAGTCCGAAGGCGATCTCGCCGACATGGCGAAGCTCATTGTCCTCAGGGTTCTCCAGGCTCTGGAGGAACGCTGCGCCCTGCTGTCGGCGAGCATGGCGATCGGCGCCGCTGGTCGCCGGCATCAGCGCGACGGCGACAGTCGCGGTCGTGTTGAGCAGAACGAGCGCGTAGAGCTGGCCGAGATGCTGCGACACCTGACCGGGCGGGCTCACCTGGGCCAGTGCGACGAAGCGCGCGACCTGGTCGGCATGAAGCCGGGCGCGCTCCACCATGTCGGCGACGGAGGTCCGGTTACGGATGAAGGCGGCATACGCCGGCGTGCTGGGCTGATGCAGGCGCAGCGCTGCGATCTCGTCGATCACGGGGCGCAGGGTCGGATCGAATGGCAGGGTGGCGAGGGTTGCGGCGGCCGTGGCGCCGGGCTGGGAGCAGGTCATGTCGATGGTGCTTTCTGCGATGGAGGTCGTGCTGAGTTCCCGGGGGTGTTTGGTCCCGTTCCTCACTGTCCCTCTCTCGTCAGCCTCCCCTCCGGGCTTCCGATCCGTAGCTGGCCCTCGCCGTCTCCGCGATCATGCCCTTGGCCTTCATCCCGCTCAGGAACCCGATCCGCCCCTTCCCGGCCGATCCGGGGCGCAGCACGGCTTGCGCCTGGGCAAGGTCGGCCCGGGTGACGTGCCGGCGCCCCTCCATGCAGGCGAAGCCGAAAGCGATCGGCCAGAGCCGCGACATCGCGCGGGGCGTCTGCGCGAGGACCTCTTCGAGCAGGGCGTCTGTCGGGGCAGCGAATAGCGAGCCCGTGGCGGTATTCGCCTCGTCGAAGAGCGAGCGCTGGATCGCCTGCATCTGGCCTGGCTCCAACGTGATCTCGAAGGCGATGAGCCGATCGACGATCGAGGCGGGCAGCGGCGAGAGGTCATTGGCCGTCGCGATCCAGATGATGTGATCGGCGCGCAGCGGCACCTCGACGAACTCGTCGGTGAAGCGGCTGGCGTTCTCGCGTTCGAGCAGCGAGTGCAGGACGTTGATCGGCGTCTCGCTCGGATTGATCGGGCTTGCCTTCTCGATCTCGTCGATGACGATGACGGGCGAAGCGCAGCTGGAGTCGATGAGCAGTTGCGCAACCTTGCCGGGGCCCGACGCCCGCCAGATCGGCGCGAGGCCTGAGAACCAGGTGCCTCGGTCCGTCATCAGGTTCATGGGGATCGTCAGGCGGGAGACGCCGAAGGCCTGGGAGAGGCGATGAGCGTAGTAGCTTTTGCCGGTCCCCGGGGCGCCCAGCAGCACGCAAGGGTCGAGCCGCAAGGGCTGGCCGCCGGCCATCGCAAGCGTCGCCGCGCGAACGATCCAGGCGGTGACCGCCGCGAACTGCGGACAGATGCGGTCGAGCGCGGCGAGGCGCGCGATCATCTCGGCGTCGGGGACAATCAGGCTGCGCCAGGAGCCACGCTCATCCTGATAGAGGCGGTTCCACAGCGCGCGCTGCCGCGCCTGGGCATGGCCCTCCTCATCGCTCGTCGTGGTCATGATGCCGTCGCCATGCAGACGGCGGTCGACGTCGCGATAGTCGAAGAGGTGGAGGCCGATTGGCTCCGCGAGTGGAACGGGAGGCACGGCGGGCACGGCGCGCGTCCCACGCGCGCGGCTGGTCTTGCTGGTCATTGGGGTATCCGGGCTAGGCTTTACAGGGGTTCTGCGGCTGCAGTCCCGTTTCCCCTTTTCTTCATCGGTGTGGGCGCTGACGTCGGCACCCTCTCACCCCCGTACGACGGCGTTCATGCCCGCGGCCAACGTCGGCGTCTTCAACCGCCTCTTCACTTGGAAGGTCGTCGGTTCAAAGAACATTCAGTGCGTCACCAGCCAGCAACGGTGGCTGGTCCGGACGAGATGCGCCAGTTCCTGCCATTGGTCGGCTGCCTGAAACCGGACGCCAACTGAGACCGC
>NZ_LSKN01000024.1:0-732 GCF_001557075.1 Methylobacterium sp. CCH7-A2 | reverse complement strand
AACCGGCAATCGCCGGTGACCACCGTCAGCTACACCACGCTATGGGACACGACCGGCGATCACGGTCATGCTCGGCACGAGCGATATCGGTCCAGGTCATCGGAAACCCCATTTGATTCAGCACCAAACGGCAATCACAACCTGCTAATATCGCTCAATTCCTTTTAAATCGGGCTCTCAGGAAATCGCTGTGGCGGTACGGTCACACGGAAGCGATCGTTACAGACCGTTTGCCGTCCTACGACGCGGCCCTGAAGCACGTTGGAGCCATCGAAAACGGGAAACCGGCCGCTAGTTGAACAACCGGGCCGAGAATTCGCACCAGCCGTTTCGACGACGAGAACGGGTGTGCATGGCGGTGAGAAAACCATCCAGTGAAGCGCCGGCGCTTGTGCGGGCGCGGGCGGCGTAAAATCCGTCCGCTGGCTAGTCTGATCCTTTTTTGGGGTCGGCGAGGATGTTCGCTGTGGCGGTCTACGCGGCGGTTCGCGATTTCGTTTTCAACCAGAAGCAGAGCCGGCGGGAAGCAGCTCGCGTGTTCGGGCTGAGCCGCGATCGATAAGATGTGCCGGTTCTCGATCCCGTCGGGCTACACGCGCACGAAGCCGGTCGAGAAGCCGAAGCTCGGTCCGCTGCTGCCGGTGATCGAGGCGATCCTTGATGAGGATCGGGCGTCTCCGGTGAAGCAGCGTCATACGGCGAAGCGGATCTTCGAGCGCCTTCGTGACGAGC
>NZ_LSKN01000262.1:0-258 GCF_001557075.1 Methylobacterium sp. CCH7-A2 | reverse complement strand
CGAGCTTGGGGACGGTCGGCCTGAGCTGATCGGCGACCCTGCGCCATTGCTGGCTGGCGGCGGGAGCATCATCCTGAGCAAACGCCGTGGCGATGAAGGCCGAGACAACGCGCCGTCCCGAGCGGCCGGCATGGGCCAGGGCATTGCGCATGAAGTGGACCCGGCAGCGCTGCCAGGTCGCGATCAGCACCTTCGAGACGGCGGCCTTGATGCCCTCATGGCTGTCGGAGACGACGAGCTTCACCCCGCGCAGGCCGC
>NZ_LSKN01000261.1:0-2050 GCF_001557075.1 Methylobacterium sp. CCH7-A2 | reverse complement strand
GTCCATCCTCCATTCTTCGATCAGCCGGCGAGCGGTCGGCAGGTTGCGGAACATGTGCTCGTTGAGACATTCGTCCCGGAAGCGACCATTCAGGCTCTCGACGAACCCGTTCTGCATCGGCTTGCCTGGCGCGATGTAGTGCCACTCGACCTCGCTATCCTCCTGCCATTGCAGGATTGCCCGCGATGTCAGCTCGGTCCCGGTGTCGGTGAGCGCTGGCGGCTCCAGGATGCCAAGGTGCGGTTCAGCGGGTCGTGAAGCGCGCGCGAAAGCATGGGCCGGAGCGCGTGACGCTGCATGGCAAGGATGCGGTCTCGATCGTTTCAGCTGAATCCTATGACCGTGATCGACAGCGCCATACCGGGCGTCGCTTGGTCGAGGTGTGAACGGTTTTCTGCTGGACACCAACGTGCTGTCGGAACTGCGGAAGCCGCGGCCCGATCAGGCGGTCGCCGACTTTATGTCGGCCCAGCCGAAACAGACTTAATTCGTGTCAGAGGTGACCTTCGCCGAGATCCGCTATGGGATCGAGCAGGCTCCCGATACAGAGCGCCGCGCGGTGGTTTCCGGCTGGCTGGCGCAAACCCTTCGTCCTTTGTTCGCCGGTCGCACGTTTCCACTTACCGAGGACGTGATCCTGCGCTGGCGGATCTTAAATGCTGGTCGCCGGCGCGGGCATAATTTCGGGCAGCTCGACTTTTTCATCGCCCCCCGCCGCTGTCGCCAACCTGATCGTGGTCAGCGGCGACGAGACGCATTTTGTGGCAGCCGGTGTGCCCATTCTCAAACCCTGGGCGTGTCGACACACGGCCGGGTCGGGTCAGGAGAAGCCGGTCGGAGACATAGCAGCGGCTGATTTTCTATCGCAACTGACGAGGATCGGCTAGCGATGAGCGAGCCAGATCGAAATCGCGGCTCGACTAGGCCAGCGTTCCTTCTATTGCCGAGGAATTCCGATGTCTGACAACAATGAAGAGCTGATTGCGCTGACGGCGTCGATCGTGTCGGCCTATGTGAAGCGCAATAATTTGCCGACAGCCGACCTGCCGCGCCTTATCGCGAGCACCCATGTCGCGCTCGCCAGCTTGGCGGGTCCGCCTTCGCCCGTTGCTGCGGAATCGCTGATTCCTGCCGTGCCGATCCGCCGATCGGTGACGCCCAATGCCGTCATCCGTCTGGAGGATGGCAGGGCGTCAAATCCCTGAAGCGGCACCTGAGCGCGAGCTACGGTCTGACGCCCGACCAGTATCGCGCAAAATGGAATTTGCCTGCTGATTATCTGATGGTCGCTCCGAACTACGCGGAGCGCTCGCTCCGCTTTGGCAAAGATCATAGGGCTAGGTCGTAAGGGAGCCGCAAACGCACGAGCGGGGGCAAGCCCTGGAGATAGAGCGTGTCGATCGCATCCGACAGACCAATCGAACATCAATTTGGCTTGGCTGACGTTGCTTTTAGTATTGGTTTGCATAGCGATAGTCGCTCGCATTGGATTGCGACACTGGCCACGAGGCGGACGCGTTCTGTCACAGCGCCGTAAAGAGCCAGAGGGCCGTATGCAGGAATTCCCGGCGCGTAGCGCCTGATTTTCATGCTTGAAGTCCCCCGTGCTCGTCCGATTGCTAAGTCAGGCATGGTCGAACAGACCTTCGAACTCGCGATCGGCGAAGTAGCGCAGCTTGCCGGTGACGATGGGCCGCTGGTTGGCGATGAAGAGCATCTGCCTGGTCGGATGCATGTCGCGGACCTCGTCGGGCGTCATTAGCGGTCGGGCGACGTGCTGCTCGCCATAGGAGATTCCTGACTTTTCGGCGTCGAGCGCGCGGCTCATGGTCTGGAAGACGACGGTCTCTTGGCCGGTGAGATCTGAGACCAGGCGGGCGCTGTCATGATCGTTGACGCCAAAAACCTGGAGGCGGAGCCCCCAAACGGGGGCACTCTCGCCCGCTTTTAAGGGGGCCTACCGACCCCGCGTGGGCGGATTGGCGGGCCTCCGCTAGGTCGTGTCCCTGCTGGTGGTGTAGCTTCGCAGAGCCACCGCGTGCCGGCTTTG
>NZ_LSKN01000260.1:0-427 GCF_001557075.1 Methylobacterium sp. CCH7-A2 | reverse complement strand
GCTCCCGGATCAGGCCCCGCGCCTGGGCAATGATCATCCGGAACATCGTGATCGCGGTGCTCTCCTCCGGCACGGGCAATGCAATCGATGAGCAGGCCGTCTCGTAGATGTCGTTGATCAGCCGCGCCTTGGAGACCTAGCGGCCGACCAGAGGCCAGGCCTCCGTCACGAACGCTTCCCGCTCCAGCGCGAGGATACTGCCGGGCGTCGGGAAGCGCTCGATCAGTGCCAGGAACCAATCCGAGCGGCTATTGCCGGCGAAGCGGCCGATCTCCGGGAAATACAGCGGGAGATAATGCGTCAGGATACGGTGCCAGGTCTGCGTCTTGGCCTTCGAGATCGTCTCGTGTGTCTTCGACAGCTCCTGGAGATTGCAGATTCCGACGCGACCGGCCGGGTAATCCAATAATTAACCGGCCACTGTTCC
>NZ_LSKN01000259.1:0-318 GCF_001557075.1 Methylobacterium sp. CCH7-A2 | reverse complement strand
TCAGCGACAGGAGGTAGGCTTTCGATGCCGGATAGGTCGCGTTGAGAGCCTCGGGTACAAAGGCGACGATCGAGGCGATGTTGATAATGGCTCCGTTTCCGCGAGCGCCGAAGGCAGCCGCCGCGGCAGCCGCCAGCCGCGTCGCGGCGACAACATTGAGCCGTAGCAGCGCGGCAAGCTCGTCGGGCGGTGTCTGCGAGAATGGCGAGGTGATCGCGCGACCGGCGTTGTTGACCAGCATGGTGATCGCAGGATCCTGGCGAAGCCTGGCCTCGACACGTCCGAGCGCATCGAAATCCTCTAAATCGGCCACCATCA
>NZ_LSKN01000258.1:0-327 GCF_001557075.1 Methylobacterium sp. CCH7-A2 | reverse complement strand
CCGGGTGGACGATCAGGCTCTTGGCGTCGCCCAGATTGTTGGAGATGCGGATCAGCTTTAGCCCGTTGAGGAAACGGAAGGCGGCGTCCTTGCCACCCTCGACCTCGAAGGCGACCAGCGTCGAGGGGCCGGTCATCTGGCGAGCGATGATCTCGGCCTGCGGATGGTTCTTCGCGCCCGGGAAGATGACGCGCGACAGGCCGGGGCGGCCGGCGAGCCAATCCGCCACGATCGCAGCGTTGTGGGCCTGCTGGCGCACGCGCAGCGGCAGCGTCTCCAGCGCCTTCAGCATCACCCAGGCGTTGAAGGGCGAGATCGCCGGGCCGG
>NZ_LSKN01000257.1:0-15597 GCF_001557075.1 Methylobacterium sp. CCH7-A2 | reverse complement strand
CTTCACCCGCGCCTGTTCCCACCCCGGACCGACCCTCACGATCATGAGCGACGACAGTCGACAGACCCAGCCCGAAGCCGCCGGACGCGGCCTCACCCATTGGCTCAGCCATTTTCTGGACAGGCTCGGCCTGCGTGGCGGCGGAACCATCCGCGAGGAGATCACCGAGGCACTGGCCCAGGGCAGCGGACAACTCGCCGATCTGAGCACGCAGGAGCGCGCCATGCTCTCCAATGTTCTCAGCCTGCGGGAGCGGCGCGTCGGCGACGTCATGATCCCGCGCGCCGACATCATCGCCGTGCCTGCGGATGCGACGCTGGACGAGTTGCTGGCGCTGTTTCGAACCGCCGGCCATTCCCGCCTGCCGGTCTTCGACGACTCGCTCGATGATCCCCGCGGTATGGTCCATATCCGCGACTTCCTCGAATTCATTGCCGGCCAGGCCAAGGCCGAGCCGAGCGCGGGGCTGTCCCAGCCGGCGCTCCACGATCTCGGCGCGGTCGATCTGACGATGACGCTGGCCGCCACCAAGATCATGCGGCCCGTCCTCTACGTCCCGCCCTCGATGCCAGCCGTCGAACTCCTGGTGCGGATGCAGACGACACGGACCCATATCGCCCTCGTGATCGACGAATATGGCGGCACGGACGGGCTCGTCACCATCGAGGATCTGATCGAGATCGTCGTCGGCGACATCGAGGACGAGCACGATCTCGAGGAGGCGCCCGCCATCACGCCCGATGGCGAGGGGCGCTACAGCGCCGACGCCCGCGCCACGCTGGACGAACTGCGCGAGGCCACCGGGATCGACCTGTCGCAGAACCCGATCGCGGAGGAGGTCGACACCGTGGGCGGGCTGATCGTGACGCTGGCCGGGCACGTTCCTGAACAGGGTGAAACGATCGAGGGGCCCGAAGGGCTGATCTTCGAGGTGCTCGAAGCCGATAGCCGCCGGGTCAAGCGCCTCAGCATCCACCGCCGCCCGGCCGGCGAGGACACAAGCGCGGCGGAAACGGTCTGATGCGGTTAGCGTCTCTGGCCGACGGCGTCATTCTCGCCTGGGGATGGCGCAGGCGAGCGATCGCCTGTCTCGCCGGCGCCAGCGGCGCGCTGGCCCTGCCCCCGCTCGATCTCTGGCCGCTGATCGTCGTGCCGATGACCGCAGCCGTCTGGCTGGTCGATGGATCGGTCGGCGGGAGCGTTCTCGCCCGCTTCCGTGCGGCCGCCGCCGCAGGCTGGTGGTGGGGCTTCGGCTTCTTTCTGGCCGGGCTGTGGTGGCTGGGTGCGGCCTTCCTCGTGGAGGCCGACAAATTCGCCTGGGCGATGCCGCTGGGCGTCGTGGCACTGCCGGCGCTGCTGGCGTTCTTCCCCGCACTCGGCTTCGGCTGCGCGCGGCTGCTCTGGTCGACCGGCGCCGGCCGCATCCTCGTTCTGGCGGTCATGCTCTCGCTCAGCGAATGGCTGCGCGGCCATGTGCTGACGGGCTTTCCCTGGAACGTCTACGGCATGATGCTCGCCGGCCAGGCGCAGATCGCGCAGGCCGCCTCCCTCGTCGGGCTCTACGGGCTGACGCTGCTGGCGGTCGCGATCGGGGCGGCGCCGGCGACGCTCGGCACGTCGGAGGGCGCGTTCGCGCGCTGGCGGATGCCGGTGCTGGCGCTTCTGGCCGTCGCCGGCCTCTTCGGCTTCGGCCTCTGGCGTGTCCCTGCCGATCCGGTGCCGCTGGTCGCCGGCGTCAAGCTGCGGCTGATGCAGCCGAACCTGCCGCAGGACGCCAAGTTCAACGCCCGCAATGGCGAAGCGATCCTGAACCAGTATCTGACGCTCAGCGACCGGGCGACGAGCCCGAGCACGCCCGGCGTCCAGGCCGTGACCCATCTGATCTGGCCGGAATCGGCCTTCCCCTTCCTGCTCGGACGGACCCCGCAGGCGCTGGCGCGGATCGCCGCCCTGCTGCCGCCCAACACCACGCTGATCACCGGCGCCGCGCGGGCCGGCGAGGTGCTGCCGGGCGAGAGCCGGCCACCGATCTTCAATTCGATCCAGGTCGTCGACGACGAGGGCGCGATCGTCTCGAGCTACGACAAGGTCCATCTGGTGCCGTTCGGCGAGTATCTGCCGGCGTTTCTCGAGCGGCTGATCCGCAGCGTCGGGCTCTCGGAGTTCGTGTCCGTGCCGGGCGGTTTCGCCGCCGGAACGCGCCGTCTGCCGCTGACGATCCGCGGCCTGCCGCCGGCCGCGCCGCTGATCTGCTACGAGGTGGTGTTCCCGGGCGAAGCCATGCCACAGGGGCCGCGTCCCGGCTTCCTGCTCAACCTGACCAATGACGGCTGGTTCGGGCAGACGAGCGGGCCCTACCAGCATTTCGCCCAAGCGCGGCTGCGCGCGATCGAGGAGGGGCTGCCTCTCGTGCGCGTCGCCAACACCGGCATCTCGGCGGTGACCGACGGCTATGGCCGGACGCTGGCGAGCCTGCCTCTCGGACGCGAGGGCGTGCTGGATGTCGGGCTGCCGCGCGCCGGCCCGGCCACGCTCTACGGCCGCATCGCGGACTGGGCCTATGTCGCCCTTTTGGCTGGCTTCTTGCTGCTGGCGCGAATGCTGCCCCGTGACTAATCCCATTTGGAACTTGTAAACCGAGGGGATAGGGTGCCGACCTCCACCGCCTCAAACCAATTGACTATGCTGCCGCCGGAACCCATGCATCCGAGCCAGCGCGAAGAGCCAAGGCAAACCTATGTTAAAAAAAGTCCCCAACCCGATCGACCGCCATGTCGGCAGTCGCGTGCGGATGCAGCGCATGCTCGCGGGCGTTAGCCAGGAAAAGCTCGGCGATGCGCTGGGGCTGACCTTCCAGCAGGTCCAGAAATACGAAAAGGGTTCGAACCGGATCAGCGCCAGCCGGCTCCAGCAGATCGCCAAGATGCTCGACGTGCCGGTGTCGTTCTTCTTCGAGGGCGCTCCGACCGGCGACATGCCGACCGGGGGGTTCTCCGATTCAGCCGCGAATGCCTATGTCTCGGACTTCATGTCGAGCAGCGAAGGCGTGCAACTGACGAAGGCCTTCGTGCGGATCAAGAGCGCCAAGGTCCGGCGCCGCATCATCGACCTTGTCGAGACCCTCGCCGAAGAAGAGCCAGAAAACACCTGAAAACGAGCCCTGATCGTTCGCCCTGTCGAACGATTCTCCCGGTAAACGGTTCGGCGTGCTTGACGCCGAACACGTCCGCTGCAAAGAGGTTGGCCGTTTTTCGTCGGCCGGCTCTGGTCCCAGGGCCGGCCTCCTGCCATCGCTGACCAAGGGTTGTCCCACCGTGTCACGCCAGAATTACCTGTTCACCAGCGAATCCGTCGGCGAGGGCCATCCCGACAAGATCTGCGACCGTATTTCCGACGAGGTCGTGGACCTGTTCTTCAAGGAAGCCGCCAAGGCGGGGATGGACGCCGCGCAGGTGCGCGTCGCCTGCGAGACGCTGGCCACGACCAATCGCGTCGTCATCGCCGGCGAGGTCCGCACCTCGCTCGACGAGAAGGCGATGAAGAGCAAGGTCAAGTCGGCCGCCCGCCGCGCGATCAAGGCGATCGGCTACGAGCAGGACGGCTTCCACTGGAAGAAGTGCAAGATCGACGTGCTGCTGCACGCCCAGTCCGCCGACATCGCCCAGGGCGTCGACGCCTCCGGCAACAAGGATGAAGGCGCGGGCGACCAGGGCATCATGTTCGGCTATGCCTGCCGCGAGACGCCCGAGCTGATGCCGGCGCCGATCTATTATTCGCACAAGATCCTCGAGGTGCTGGCCAAGGCCCGGCACGCCAAGGAAGGCGGCGCCGCCAAGCTCGGCCCCGACGCCAAGAGCCAGGTCACGGTCAAGTACGAGAACGGCAAGCCGGTCGGCGTGACGCAGATCGTGCTCTCGACCCAGCACACCGATGCGAGCCTGTCCTCGGCCGATGTCCGCAAGATCGTCGAGCCCTACATCCGCTCGACCCTGCCCGAGGGCTGGATCTCGAAGGACACCGTCTGGCACGTCAACCCGACCGGCAAGTTCGTCATCGGCGGCCCGGACGGCGACGCCGGCCTGACCGGCCGCAAGATCATCGTCGACACCTATGGCGGCGCGGCGCCCCATGGCGGCGGCGCCTTCTCGGGGAAGGACCCGACCAAGGTCGACCGTTCGGCGGCCTATGCGGCGCGCTATCTCGCCAAGAACGTGGTCGCGGCCAAGCTCGCCGAGCGTTGCACGATCCAGCTCTCCTACGCCATCGGCGTCGCCAAGCCGCTGTCGATCTATGTCGACCTGCACGGCACCGGCAAGGTCGACGAGGCCAAGCTGGAGAAGGTCCTGGGCGAGGTCATGGACCTGACCCCGCGCGGCATCCGCACCCATCTCCAGCTCAACAAGCCGATCTACGCCAAGTCGGCAGCTTATGGCCATTTCGGCCGCAAGGCCGGCCGCGACGGCAGCTTCTCCTGGGAGAAGACCGATCTGGTCGACGCGCTGAAGAAGGCCGTCGCCGCCTGACGCAGACGCAGCCGACCATTCGATCGGGCCGGAGCATGTCGCTCCGGCCCTTTTTGTTTGCTAGGCACGCCGTTCGACCGCCACGCCATCCAGCCAGAAGACCGTCCCGATGACCCATGACCACGATCCCGACCGCGCCTTTTTCGGCCGGCGCAAGGGCAAGGCCCTGCGCGAGGGCCAGAGCGTGATGATCGACACGGCGCTGCCGCGGCTGCGCCTGCCGGAGGGCGAGATCGCCGACCTCAAGGCGCTGTTTCCGCGGCCGGTCGAGGCGGTGCGGCTCGAGATCGGCTTCGGCGGCGGCGAGCATCTGTTGATGCGCATGCGCGAGAGCCCGCAGATCGGCTTCATCGGCGTGGAGCCCTTCATCAATGGCATGGCCAAGTTCCTGGCCGTGATCGAACGCGAGCGCCTGGACAACATCCGCATCTGGGACGGCGACGCGGCGCTGCTCCTGCCGCGTCTGCCGGCGGGCTCGCTCGATGCGATCGACCTTCTCTATCCCGATCCCTGGCCGAAGCGGCGCCAGCGCAAGCGCCGTTTCGTCTCCGACCGCACGCTGACGCTGTTGGCGCGGACGCTGCGTCCGGGCGGACGCTTCCGCTTCGCCAGCGACATCGACGACTATGTCGGCTGGACGCTGGCGCGGCTGGCCCGCTCGCCCGATTTCGACTGGACCGACGAACGGGCCGAGGACTGGCGCCAGCCTTATCCCGGCTGGATCCGCACCCGCTACGAGGCCAAGGCGGTCGCGGCGGGGCGGGTATCGAGCTATCTCACTGCTGTGCGTCGCGCATCCTGAGGAAGCCGAGGACGCGCTGCGCCGTCGGCTGGGCGATGGTGCGGAAATGCTGCCGTGCCCGCTCGATGGCGGCTTCCGACTTGCCGAAATCCTTGCGCAGGCCGATCAGCGCCGCGGCCGTCTCCCAGGACCAGCCGAGCCCCCTCGCGACCAGCAGCACCGCGTCGCGGTCCGGCCCCAGCACGGCCTGCTCGGCCGCCGGCAGGCTCAGCTCGGCCAGCACCGCGACGGCACAGATCGCGTATTCGGTGGCGCCCGAGCTGGCGAAGCGGACGATTGCGGCTTCGTCGAGCTGGTTGGCGTCGCGGAGGCGGTTGATTTCGACCAGCGCCTCGTTGGCGGCCCCCAGATCGCTCTTGATCTGCGCGTCCGCGGCCACGGCGAGCGCGCCGCGCTCGACGGCATCCCCGACGACCTCAGCCATGTCAGGATCGAGCCCGGCCGACAGCCGACGCCGCGCCGAGTTCTTCGCCGCCGCCATGAGCTGGCTAGCGAGTTCGGCCGGCAGATCCTTGCGTTCGCCGAGCGCGGACTGCAGCGCATCGTCCTGATTGGCCCGCATGACGAGGACGCCCATGCCGTGATGGGAGAAGCGCGCGCCCGGATTGGCGGCGATGGCGTGGGTCACCAGGCGGCCGCCGCGCAGGATCAGGAAATCCGTCACGGGCTCGCCGAGCGCGGCGCGCTCGGTGATGGCGAGCATGTGATCGCGCCCCTTCGCCGCGGAGATGGCGACGAGGTCTTGATCGGTCAGGCGGGGCGAGGCGACGAGGACGGGCCGGGCGACGGCGATCTCGTCGAGCGCCAGCTGGCGCACCACGCCGGCCGGTGCATTGGGCACGGGCGCCAACCGTTCAGAGAGTTCGATGCGGGCCCTGAGTTCGATCGCGCGCGAAAGGCGGCCGATCACGACATCGAAAATGCCGACCTGGTCCTCGTCCATGACCGCGGCGGTGCTGAGGAAGAGGTCGGTCAGACGCGACAGGATCTGCGTGCGCTCGTCGGCGGAGCCGCGCACCATCGTCGTCTCGAGATCGCGCAACAGCGAACTGACAGAACTCATACTCATCCCCAAGCAACGCGCAGCGGCATCACCATGACGCAGAAGGATGACCAGCGGGTTAGCGGAATGCCGCACCGGACTTTGCGGGGCTCCCCTGCCGGAGAGGACGCTTGCCAGCGGGGCCGATGCAGACTAAATAGGCGCCAACAGCTCTGGTTTCGGTATCAGCCGATGATCAAGAGCGGGCCGGAAGGTCCGCTCTTTTTTGTTGGCCGCAGCCCAGCCGGGGCCGAGCATGACGCCGATGGCCGGCGGCCCCCGCGCGGCCGCTCCCGGCGCTCCATGCACCATCCTTCGGTCGAAGCCGGGCGCCAGCCCGGCCGAGAGGCAGGCAGCCAGGGCATGAACGAGCCGAACGCCAGCGAACAGGACAACGACCCCCGCCTCGTCGTCGAGAGCGGCGTGGCCGCGCGCGTCGCCGCGATCATCGAGCCCGCCATCGTCGATCTCGGATACCGGCTGGTGCGGGTTCGCGTGACCGGCCAGAACGGCTGCACCGTGCAGATCATGGCCGAGCGGCCGGACGGCACGATGAATGTCGAGGGTTGCGAGGAGGTCAGCCAGGCCGTCTCGCCGGCGCTCGATGTCGACGACCCGATCCAGGTCGCCTACCATCTCGAAGTGTCGTCGCCCGGCATCGACCGGCCGCTCGTCCGCGCCGGCGACTTCGCGCGCTGGGCCGGCCATCTCGCGAAGATCGACACCGAGGCCCCCGTGGCTGGCCGCAAGCGCTTCCGGGGCATCCTGCTCGGAGTCGAGGGCGGCAACGCTCTGCTCGCCCGCGACGACGCCAAGACCGAGGAGGAGCGCCATGTCGCGATTCCGATGGGGCTGATCGCCGATGCAAGGCTGGTGCTGACCGATGCGCTGGTGACCGAGTCGCTGCGCCGCGGCAAGGCCGGGCTGCCGCCCGCGATGCCGCCCGCGGAGGATATCGCCGCGCCGCCCAAGGGACGCAAGAAGTCGCTGGGCCCGCGGCCCGACAAGATTCGCGGACAGACTCCGCCCGACACAACCGAAGAGGAGTGAGCGCCATGGTGGTCGCAGCCAACAGGCTCGAATGGCTTCAGATCGCGGACGCCGTCGCCCGCGAGAAATCGATCGACCGGCAGATCGTGCTGGACGCGATGGAGGACGCCATCGCCCGCGCCGCCCGCTCGCGCTACGGCGCCGAGACCGACGTCCATGCCGAGATCAGCACCAAGACCGGTGAGCTGCGCCTGGCGCGCCATCTCCAGGTGGTCGACAGCGTCGAGAATCCGGCCGTCGAGATCACCGTCGACGAGGCCAAGCGCCACAACCCGGCCGCCCAGGTCGGCGACGTGATCGCCGATCCGCTGCCGCCCTTCGATTTCGGCCGCATCGCCGCCCAGGCCGCCAAGCAGGTCATCGTGCAGAAGGTCCGCGAGGCCGAGCGCGATCGCCAGTACGACGAGTACAAGGACCGCATCGGCGAGATCGTCAACGGCGCCGTCAAGCGCGTCGAATACGGCAACGTCTTCGTCGATCTCGGCCGCGGCGAGGCGATCATCCGCCGCGACGAGATGATCCCGCGCGAGACCTTCAAGGTCGGCGACCGCGCCCGCGCCTATGTCTACGACGTGCGCCGCGAGCCGCGCGGGCCGCAGATCTTCCTCTCCCGTACCCATCCGCAGTTCATGGCCAAGCTCTTCGGCCAGGAAGTGCCGGAGATCTATGACGGCATCGTCGAAGTGAAGGCGGTGGCCCGTGATCCGGGTTCGCGCGCCAAGATCGCCGTGATCAGCCGCGATTCCTCGATCGACCCCGTCGGCGCCTGCGTCGGCATGCGCGGTTCGCGCGTGCAGGCCGTGGTCGGCGAGCTCCAGGGCGAGAAGATCGACATCATTCCGTGGTCGCCCGACGTCGCGACCTTCGTCGTCAACGCGCTGCAGCCGGCGGAAGTCGCCAAGGTCGTGCTCGACGAAGAGGCGGACAAGATCGAGGTCGTGGTGCCCGACGAGCAGCTCTCCCTCGCGATCGGCCGCCGTGGCCAGAACGTTCGCCTGGCTTCGCAGCTCACAGGGTGGGACATCGACATCCTGACCGAGGCCGAGGAATCCGAGCGGCGCCAGAAGGAGTTCGTCACCCGCACCGACATCTTCATGAACGCGCTGAACGTCGACGAGACGGTCGGCCAGCTGCTGGCCTCGGAAGGCTTCCGGACGGTCGAGGAGGTCGCCTATGTCGATCCCTCCGAGCTCGCCTCGATCGAGGGCTTCGACGAGGAGACCGGCGCCGAGATCCAGTCCCGCGCGCAGGAGTATCTGGCCGCGGTCGAGGCCGAGTTCGACGAGAAGCGCCGGGCGCTGGGCGTCGAAGACGGGCTGCGCGAGGTCGCCGGCATCACCACCGCGATGATGGTCGCGCTGGGCGAGAACGACGTGAAGTCGGTCGAGGATCTCGCCGGCTGCGCCACCGACGATCTCGTCGGCTGGACCGAGCGCAAGGACGGCGAGACCACCCGCCACTCCGGCTATCTCGACGGCTTTGACCTCTCGCGTCAGGACGCCGAGGCCATCATCATGGCCGCCCGCATCCAGGCCGGCTGGGTCGAGGCTCCGGCGGAGGAAGCCGAGGACACCACCGAGGCAACAGCCGAGGCCTGAGCCGGGAGCGCGCCATGAACGCGGCTGCGGCGCGCGGTCCGCGCGAAACGCCCCAGGCCCGTCGCGACGGGCCGGAGCGCAGCTGCGTCGTGACGCGGGCGGTCAAGTCGCCGGACGATCTGATCCGCTTCGTCGTCGGCCCCGATGGCGTGCTGGTGCCGGATCTGCGGCGCAAGCTGCCGGGGCGCGGCGTCTGGGCCAGCCTCAGCGCCGCGACCGTCGCCGAGGCGATCAAGCGCCGCGCCTTCGAACGCTCGCTGAAGACCAAGGTCGTCGTGCCGCCCGATTTGGCTGCGACGATCGACCGGTTGATGCACAAGGACGCGCTGCAGGCGCTGGCCATGGCCAACAAGGCCGGGCTCGTGCAGGCGGGGTTCGCCAAGGTCGAGGCGATGATCGGCTCCGGCCAGTGCGCCGGCGTGATCGAGGCACAGGACGGCGCCGAGGATGGGCGTCGCAAGATCGGCCAGGCGCTCCGCCGGGCCGAAGTCGCCCGCGAAGAGGCCGGTCTGAAGGCGCGAAAGCTGCCTGTCGTGGCAATTTTCGCGAGCGAAGATTTGGAATTGGCGTTAGGCCGCCCACATGTGATACATGCGGCGCTTGCTCCGGGACCGGCGGCGGAGGGTTTCCTCTCCCGCTGGCGTCGGCTCGTTCGCTATCGGACGGGCGATGCCGGCGCAACCGACCCGGATAAGCCGACCGGTGCCAACCCCGCAGGCGACGATTCCGTAGACCAACGAACGACCGAACCGGCTGGACCGAACGCGGCAGGACCGAGCACAGAATGAGCGATACCAAGACCCCGGGCGACAAGACCTTGACCGTCAGCCCCCCGAAGACCCTGAGCCTGAAGCGTCCCGTCGAGCAGAGCACTGTCCGGCAGAGCTTCTCGCATGGGCGGTCGAAGCAGGTGGTCGTCGAGGTCAAGCGGCGTGTCGCCGGCCCGGACGCCAAGGAGGCCCCCGCGCCGCGTCCCGCCGCGCCGCCGGTGCAGCAGGCCGCTCCGCGTCCGGCTCCGGCCGCGCCGACGCCGCCGGCCCGGCCCGCCTCCGGCATGCTGCTGCGCACCCTTTCAGAGGACGAGAAGGAAGCGCGCCAGCGCGCCCTCGCCGACTCCCGCGATCGTGAGGCTGAAGCCCGCCGCATCGCCGAGGAGGAGGCCCGCGCCCGGGCTCTCGCCGCGGAGCGTGAACGCCAGGAGCGCGAAGCCGCGGCTGCGCGCCAGCGCGAAGAGGAAGAGCGCCGCCGCCAGGAGGAAGACCGCAAGCGCCGCGCCGAAAGCGCCGCCCGCCAGCGGATGGACGAGCCGCAGGCTCCGCGTGCGCCGCAGCCGCCGCGCGATGTCGCGCCCGCGGCTCCCTCGCAGGCGCCGTCCTCTCCGCCGCCCGCCGCTGCCGGCTATGCGCCGCGCCCGGCCGCCGCAGGCCCGCGACCCGATTTCGCGCCCCGTGCCCCGATGCGGGATGTCGGCGCGCGTCCGCCCCGGCTCGATTCCCGTCCGCCGCGTCTCGACACGCCGCGCCCCCCGCGCGTCGATGCCACGGCTCCGGCAGAGCCCGCCATCACCCGTCCGACGCGTCAGGCGCCGTCTGCCGCCACCCCGCGCAGCCGTCCCGATGATGGCGAGGCGAGGCCCGCTTTCCGCCGCCCCGGCGGTGGTGCGGGCGGCCCGCCGCGAGGCGCCCCGGCTCCGGCTCCGAAGACTCCCAAGGTCGGCGAAAAGCCGCGCGGCCGCCTGACGCTGTCGACCGCGACCGGCGGTGACGACGAGCGCACGCGTTCGGTCGCCGCCTTCCGCCGCCGCGTCCAGCGCATGACCGGGCACCGCGCCTCGGACGTCGCGAAGGAGCGCGTGATGCGCGAGGTGATCATCCCCGAGACGATCACCATCCAGGAACTCGCCAACCGCATGACCGAGCGGGGCGTCGACGTCATCCGCCTGCTGATGAAGCAGGGCGCGATGCACAAGATCACCGACGTGATCGACGCCGACACCGCCCAGCTCGTCGCCGAGGAAATGGGCCACACCGTCAAGCGCGTGGCGGAATCGGACGTGGAAGAGGGCCTGTTCGACACGCCCGACACGGACGAGACGCTGCTGCCGCGCCCGGCCGTCGTGACCATCATGGGCCATGTCGACCACGGCAAGACCTCGCTGCTCGACGCGATCCGCCAGACGCATGTTGTCTCGGGCGAGGCGGGTGGCATCACCCAGCATATCGGCGCCTATCAGGTGACGACGCCCTCGGGTGCGAAGGTGACCTTCATCGACACGCCCGGCCACGCCGCCTTCACGGCGATGCGCGCCCGCGGCGCCAAGGTCACCGACGTGGTCGTGCTGGTCGTGGCGGCCGATGACGGCGTGATGCCGCAGACGGTCGAGGCGATCAACCACGCCAAGGCCGCTGGCGTGCCGCTGATCGTGGCGATCAACAAGATCGACAAGTCCGACGCCAGCCCCGAGCGGGTCCGCGCCGAGCTGCTGCAATACGAGATTCAGGTCGAGTCGCTGGGCGGCGAGACGCTCGAAATCGAGGTTTCGGCCAAGACCGGCAAGAATCTCGACAAGCTGCTCGAGGCGATCGCGCTGCAGGCCGAACTGCTCGAGCTCAAGGCCAACCCCGAGCGGGCAGCCGAAGGTACCGTCATCGAGGCCAAGCTCGATCGCGGCCGCGGCCCGGTGGCGACCGTGCTCGTCCAGCGCGGCACGCTGCGCACCGGCGACATCGTCGTAGCCGGCTCCGAATGGGGCCGCGTGCGCGCCCTGATCGGCGACACGGGCGCCCAGATGAAGGAGGCTCCGCCCTCCATGCCGGTCGAGGTGCTCGGCTTCAACGGCACGCCGGAAGCCGGCGACCGCGTCGCGGTGGTCGATTCCGAAGCCCGCGCCCGCGAGATCACGGATTATCGCGAGCGTCAGCGTCGCGACCGTCTCGCCGCGCGCGGTGCTGCGTCGGGCGCCGGCCGCTCGCTCGCCGAGATGATGCGCGAGCTCAAGGAAGGCGCCGGCCGCAAGGAGTTCCCGCTCGTCATCAAGGGCGACGTCCAGGGTTCGGTCGAGGCCATCGTCGGCTCGCTGGAGAAGGTCGGCAACGAGGAGGTGCGCGCCCGCGTGCTGTCCTCCGGTGTCGGCGCCATCACCGAATCCGACGTCACGCTGGCCCAGGCCTCCGGCGCGGTGGTGATCGGCTTCAATGTCCGTGCGCATAAGGAAGCGCGCGAGGCGGCGGAGCGCACCGGCGTCGAGATCCGCTACTACAACATCATCTACAACCTGATGGATGATGTGAAGGACGCGATGTCGGGCCTGCTGGCACCGACGCTGCGCGAGACCATGCTCGGCAACGCGCAGATCCTCGAGATCTTCAACGTCTCGAAGGTCGGCAAGATCGCCGGCTGCCGCGTCACCGACGGCACGATCGAGCGCGGCGCCAATGTCCGCCTGATCCGCGACAACGTCGTGGTTCACGAGGGCAAGCTCGCCCAGCTCAAGCGTTTCAAGGACGACGCCAAGGAAGTCGTGGCGGGCCAGGAGTGCGGCATGTCCTTCGAGAACTACCAGGATATGCGCCCGGGCGACGTCATCGAGTGCTACCGCGTCGAGGAGATCAAGCGCACGCTCTGAGGCGTCCGCTTCGACCCAGGCTGATCATGGCCGGGCTTGCCCGGCCATGATGCTTTTATCGACCGTCCGTCCGGTCCGATCCCGGAGAACGAGAATCATGGCAAGACCCGCAAAACCCTCCGGCCCCAACCAGCGCCAGCTGCGCATCGGCGAAGTCATCCGCCACGCGCTGGCGGAGCTTTTGTCGCGCGGCGATATCCATGACGAGGTGCTGGCCCGGCACGTCATCACGGTCCCGGAGGTGCGCCTCTCGTCCGACCTCAAGCTCGCGACCTGCTACATCATGCCCCTCGGCGGCGGCGACGTGAAACCGGTGCTGAAGGCGCTCAACGACCACAAGCGCTATATCCGCGGCGAGATCGCGCATCGTGTGAACCTGAAATTCGCGCCCGATATCCGCTTCCTGGCGGATGAGAGCTTCGCCGAGGCCGAGCGCGTCGATGCGATCCTGTATTCCGACAAGGTGCGTCAGGACATCCTGAAGCAGCCGCTGCGCATCCAGACCGACGAGCAGGACGATGACTGAACCGGCCGCACCGGATCTCCTCGAACCCCAGGGTCAGAGCTTCGCGCCGCGTCCGAAGAAGCGCGACGTGCATGGCTGGGTCGTGCTCGACAAACCCGTCGGCATGACCTCGACGCATGCGGTGGCGGTGGTCAAGCGGGCTTTCGCGGCCAAGAAGGCCGGCCATGCCGGCACGCTCGATCCGCTCGCCTCGGGCCTGCTGCCGATCGCGCTCGGCGAAGCCACCAAGACCGTTCCCTTCGTGATGGACGGCCGCAAGGCCTATGAGTTCACGGTGGCCTGGGGCAGCCAGACCGACACCGACGACACCGAGGGCAAGGTCATCGCGACATCCGAGGCGCGCCCCGAGGAGGCCGCCATCGCGGCTCTGCTGCCACGCTTCACCGGCACGATCAGCCAGGTACCGCCGCGCTTCTCGGCCATCAAGATCGCTGGCGAGCGCGCCTACGATCTCGCCCGCGACGGCGAGGAGGTCGTGCTCGAGGCGCGACCGGTCGAGATCGACGCGCTGCGCATCGTCTCCCATTCAGCGGAGACGACGACCTTCGAGGCGGAATGCGGGAAGGGCACCTATGTGCGCGCCATCGCCCGCGATCTCGGTCTGGCGCTCGGCTGCCTCGGCCATGTCGCGCATCTGCGGCGCACACGGGTCGGCCCCTTCGGCATCGCCGACGCGACCTCCGTCGACGCGTTGCGCGAGAGCGCGGACAGCGCTGCCGGCGCCCTGCGGCCGGTGATGGCAGCATTGTCGCTGATCCCGGAGATCGCGATCAGCCGCGATGCGGCGATGCGGCTCAAGCGCGGACAGAGCGTATTGTTGCGTGGACGCGATGCGCTGCCGGCGAGCCCTGCGGTCTACGCCACCTGCGGCGGCGTGCTGATCGCCATTGGCGCGGTCGAGCAAGGCGAATTCGTGCCCCATCGCGTCTTCAATCTCTGATCGCGACGCCCCCAGAACCGCGATTCGAAAGCTCGCGTTAACGGCCGGGGGCCTATTTCTCGGACGACAACGCTCCGATTGGTGCGGGTCGAAGCCGTCTCAGAACGGCGCGACCTGCCAACCGGATTCGAGGCGGCGGCCGTCGGGGATTGAGCGCCATGCGCGTCACGCATTTTCTCATCTGCACCATCGCGGCCGGCGGCGCCGCCATCCTGGCGAGCGGCTATGTCGCCTACCAGCAGATGCAGGCCCTCTCGACGGCGCGGGAGACCCGCAGCCTCGTCGTCGCCTCCGAGGCGATCAGCCGGGTGATCGAGCGCGCGGCGATCGAGCGTGGCGGGATGACCCAGGTCATCCTCTCGGCCGATCCCGACGGCAAGATCGCCGCCACGGCCAAGCAGTCGGCCCAGGACACCGATGCGCGCGTCGCCCAGATGCAGCAGAGCGTCGCAGAAACGAGCTTCGGCAAGCGCTCGGAATTCGCCGGGCCGGTGGCGCAGATCGCGCCTCGCCTCACCGAGGCACGCCGGATCGCCATGGCGGAGGGCAGCAAGCCCCTGCAGCAGCGCGACCCCAAGGTCGCCCAGCAGTTCAGCGCGACGGTGCTCGAATTGCTCAACCAGCAGACCGCGCTGCAGCGCCAGATCGGCGCGCGGATCGGCGACATCAATCCCGAGGTCAGCAACACCGTCTCGCTCGGCGAGTTCGCCACGACGATCCGCGAGGCGGCCGGCAGCCGTTCGGTCCATTTCACCCAATATGTCGGCAGCGGCGTGAAACTGACGCCGGCGGCGACCTCGCAGGTCGACCGCTTCAGTGGCCGCATCGAACAGCTCTGGGTGCTGATCGACCAGGCGGTCGCCCAGATGGAGGTGACGCCCCAGCTCAAGGCGGCGCTCGCCACCGTGCAGACCGGCTTCCGCGAGGAGGAGGCCAAGACCTACCGCACCATGTATGAGGCGGCGCGCGACGGCACGCCGCCCGGCATGAGCCTGACCGACTGGCGCGCCTGGACGCAGAAGTCCCTCGCCACGATCCTCCAGATGCGCGACGCCGCCTTCAGCCAGGCCACGGCCGAGATCGATGCCGGCATCACCAAGGCAGGCTGGCAGCTGGCCCTATCGCTCGTGGCGATCCTCCTGGTGACGGGCACCGTCATCGGCATCGTGTGGCTCTTCCAGCGCGGCGTGGTCCGGCCGCTGGGGCAGCTCGCGGAGTCGGTCGGGCTGATGCTGTCCGGCGCTGACGATGCGCGGATCCCGTCCAAGGTCGGCATGGTCGAGGTCGATGCGATCAGCCATGCGCTGGGCGATTTCCAGGAAAACATCAAGCGCATCCGCGCGCTCGAGCAGCAGGAGCAGGCCGCGGCCGCGGCTCGCCTTGCCCGCGCCCAGTCGATGGAAGCTGTTGTCTCCGATGTCGGCGAGGTGGTCGCGGCTGCGGCCGCCGGCGATTTCTCGGCGCGGCTGCAGATCGACCAGGCCGACGCGC
>NZ_LSKN01000256.1:0-240 GCF_001557075.1 Methylobacterium sp. CCH7-A2 | reverse complement strand
GCCGGCCGCCCGGTACCGGGCGGCGCCGGCAAGGGCGACCGCCTGAGCCTTCAGCGGCAGCCCTGATTCATCCTGCCTATCCTCGCTCACCAAGGAAACCCGCCATGAGCTTCGTCAAAACCAGCGACGGAACCGAGATCTTCTACAAGGACTGGGGTGCCCGCGACGCGACACCGATCGTGTTCCATCACGGCTGGCCGCTCTCGGCCGATGACTGGGACAACCAGATGATGTTCTTCC
>NZ_LSKN01000023.1:0-10168 GCF_001557075.1 Methylobacterium sp. CCH7-A2 | reverse complement strand
CGCGTGGCTCGCTCGGATACAAGCCTCCCGCGCCGGAGGTCTTCGTGCCCGCCATCACCGCGCGGGCGACTGCGCAACCCGAACCAACTACGCCGCCCGCGCTGGCCGCGAGGCCAACTCTCCACTAACAATCGCTTTGGACCAGTCGGCGGGGGCGGATCAATGTGAAGGCCGACGATCTCTCTTTTTCCGTCAGTATCGCCGGCAACCGCGATTATCGCCGCAACCGAGACGATGCGCCCGCTCTCGCGCATCTTCAGATGGGCGGCTTCGAGCCATAGATAGGGCCAGTCGCCGGACAACGGGCGCTTGAGGAAGGCGTTCACCCGCTCGTCGATGTCCTTGCACAGCTTCGACACCGACGATTTCGAGATGCGCGTCATCCCCATGGCCTGCACCAGTTCATCGACCTTGCGGGGCGAGACGCCGTTGATCCAGGCCTCCTGGATGACGGCGACCAGCGCCTTCTCCACCGTCTTCCTCGGCTCCAGGAAGCCGGGGAAGTAGGCTCCGCTGCGCATCTTCGGGATTTTCAGGTTCAGCGTGCCCAGCCTGGTGTCGAGCGTCCGGTCTCGGTAGCCATTGCGCCAGGCCTGCCGGGCCTCGCCGCGCTCGTAGCACCCGGTCCCGATCAGGCCATCGACATCGGCCTCCATGATCAGTTGCAGCACGCTCTCGGCAATCGTCCGCAGAAAATCAGGGTCGCCGCTCTTCGCGGGAAGCTCGGCAAGCGCTAATCTGTCCTCGGTCATCGGGTTCTCCGTTTCGCTCAGGTCGAAGTCTCGCAACTCCACCTTCTCAAACGGGCCCGGTGCCCACACCGGCTCAGGCCAAAAACGCAGCGGATCTCCACTGCCGTTTCCACGGGAAGCGCTCCGCGAAATTACACAATCTGCGCGGACGCGATCTTCGGCATCCATAGGCATTCGATGAACTTCGTACCGCTTTCGTATATCGAGACTGAATGACGACGGGTTGGCACGAGCGCGGCGAGGCGACATTGGCTGCGGTTTCCGTCGCGCGTTATGGCGAGCGTGACGGGGTGATTGCGGGGCTTTCCGCGACGCTTGGTGTTGCGGCTCAGACATTGCGGCGCGAAGCGGCTGCGGTGCGTTTTCTGCGCGACGAATTCGACGGCCCCGGCGAACTAGGCTCGCGGCTCCGGCTCGCGCCGATGGCGTCGGTCGAGTTCATCGCGCGCTGGCAACGGCACGATCGGCAGGGCGCGCTGGTGGCGGCGCGGCGTGTGGCGGATGGCGAGCTGAGCGTGCGCGCGATCGCGCAGGCGGAGCGGGCGGCGCGTTCGAGCGGCGCCGATCAGCCGAGCCCGGACAGGCGACCTGACCAGGTTTTTCGGGAGGCCGTCGCTGAGAGCTTTGCGGCGATCGGCGGCAAGGTCGAACGCTATGTCGCCGGCGGGTTCGCGGTCCCGTTCGATCTTTGCTGGTGGGTTCATCCACGATGGCCGGTCTTCGTCATCATCGTCGGCCCCTACGGCGACCGCGAGCGCTACGATGGGCGGCGGGTCGACTGGTGCCTGCGGGCCCATTTTCACAGCCGGCAGAGCGAGGCGCTGATGGTCCTGGCGGAGCCCGGCGCGCTGGCGTCCTACGAGGCGTTCAGGGATCGCAACGGCCTGAGCTTCGATGTCATCGCATCGACCACGGGACGTTTCGGGATCGGCGCCGGCCAGGATGTCAGGTCGGTCTCGCGCGGACGGTGGAGCCAGGCCATTGTCCCTTGCGCCGTCTGATTCGATGATAACGACCGTCCGATAATAAGGGGCGCCCAGCGGCGTCGGTCGAGGTCAGCCATGACGAGCCTTGTCGAAACCCATGCCCGGATGGAGCGTCTGCTGGCGCTGCTGCCCGAGAGAACCCCCTCCGAAGGGACGATGCGCCAGTACCGTGGCGTGCATGAGCGGATGCGCCGGGCGGGCTGCTACGACCCGATGGCCTGCGCCTGTCCGGCAAGCTACAACCGGGCACGGGCTGCGCTGCACTTCTGCGCCCGCGAGACCCTGCTGCGGCTGAAGGCCGACCTCGAAGCGCGTTCGCGCGCCGGAGAGCGCAAGGCTGCGAGCCTCACTGCGGAGGCGCTGGCGCTGTACCTCGATCGGGTCGAAGCGGCGATCCTGGCGCACCCGCCCTGCGCCGTTCCGGACTACCGCGCCGCCTCGCCGTTCCGCGCCAAGCCGGACGCGCCCCGCCGTGGCGCCGGCTCGAAGAAGCACAGCCTGAAAGACAAGCCGGCCGACTGGCGCGAGCAGGTCTTCGCCGCGACGCCGGAAACCAGCCCCTACAAGGCCGCGATCGCTGCGATGTGCCTGTCGACCTGCCGCGTCGGCGAGTATGCCGAGACCATCCGCGACCAGCAGTACTCGCCCGGCGTCAGGGTCATCAAGCGCGACGGGTTCCTGGAGATCTTCACGATCGCGCAGAAGAGCCATGGCGGCAAATACGGGCTCAGCATGTCGGGCGTGACGGTCGCCATCGCGCAGGGTGGGGCGCCAGCGGCGCATCTTGCGACGATGTGCGACGAGGCCGGCGGCGCGATCGAGATCGCGGTCGAGAGCACGGAGGGCCTGCGCAAGGCGGTCGGCCGGATCGCGGCGAGGCTCGGCTTCAGCAATGTCTCGCCGAACTCGTTTCGCGCGCAGTGCATCGCGGACGGGAAGGTGACGCTTCCCAACGCTGAGATGGTCGCCGCCGGCGCTGGCCACTGCAGCATCCGCAGCCAGTCGCGCTATGGCCGCGCCGAGCATGGCCGGCGCGGCGGCGGCGGGCTGGTCGGGACCTTCAGCGAGCGGCAGCCGCGGCCGGCGTCAGTCGAGCGCATGGTTCGGTTCGAGGCGATGCGGCTGACGCGCGCGATCGAGCGCGGCCGCGCGCCGCCGCGCTTCGCGGCCTGATCGTCACGGACTGCCGGCGGCCTCGGCATCGCCCCCGCCGGCCGAAAGCTGCAGGCGCTCCATCAGCGGGCGCAGCACCTTGAGCTCGCCCTCGCAACGGACGATCTTGTCGCGCAGTTCGGTTTGCTGGTGATGAGCGGCGCGCAGCTTGCCGGCCGCCTCCTCGAGCTTGCCGCGCGCCTCGGCGAGCCTCGCCTCGCCAACCTCGACCTGCGCTTCGAGCGCGCGGATCGCGCCTTGCGCCTCGTCAAGCATCTCCCTGGCCGCCTTGCGCTCCTGGACCAGCTGGCCGTTGGCCTGAAGGACCGCCTCGCGCCAGAACTCGGCCGCGAAGGAATGTCCGGTCTCGATCAGCTTCTCCGGCAAGGGTGGCGCGAGATCGAGCGACTTCGGCCGCCAGGTCGCGCGAAAGGCGGTGATGGTGGTGTAGGAGCCCTTGCCCAGGAGCTCGCGGATGCCGTCATGGGTCGGCTTCTTGCCCTGCGCGTTCAGGGCGTCACAGGCGGCATGGACATGGCGCTCCTCGACGCGCTCGTCCTCGGTGGGACCCTCGGTGAAGGGCGGCGGGTTGATCTCGTGCTGGTCGTCGTCGGTCGACATGGCGGTTGTGGCTCGCGTGTGAGGAATGTATAACGCACATTACCACGATTCGCACCGCCGTCCAAGTTCGACTGACGGCTCTCTCGATCGAACGGTTAACTCACCGCTCCAGCCCCCTCCGATCCATGTAGCGCCTGTAGGATGTAGGCTACGTGCTACAGGCTACAGAGCTGAACGCGCGGCGGGCCAGCTGCAGGGCTCGCAAGCGGTGCTAGAATCAGCTGGCTCGGCCCGGCCTCGACCTGTCGGCGGTGGCCTGCAACGCGCTGCGGACGCTGGATGGTTCCAGGAAGCGAGATCGAGCCTTATTCCGCCTCTCGCCGCCCCGCGACCCTGGTCTTTGTGATGCTGTCTGCGGCCCTGTCGTAGGTGATCTCGAAGACGCCGAAGCGATCCTTGATCCGGCGCTTGGGGGACCTCTCCCCGACTGTGCGGGGATAGCCGCTTTGATGATCATCGCACGTGACGGCGAGCCAGGCGGATTGACCAAGGGTCGACCTCATCCGCCCGGGTGCGCCGCACGCGTCGCAGGTGCATTCGGAACGCAACTCGGCGAGCAGGATCGCCTGATCGATCGCTGCTTCGGTCTCAGGCCCGACGGGGGCGAGGATCTCAACACGAAGTTCGCCATATTTTTCCTTGATGTCGATGATGACGATTTTGGTCGATGGTGGCTCGCCGGCGAGCGCCTGAGAAATCCGATCGAACAACCTTGAGACGACATCCGCCCAGCCGTCGCCGACCGACATATGCGGGCGGGTGCCGGCGATCCAGCCGGCGTGCTTGTCATAAATCTCGGCCTGCCAGTCGGCATGCTTGCGGCGTGACATGAGCGTCTCCATTAGGATCGACGGTTAGCGCGATGCGCTGCAATCGCGAATGTGTGGATGTGCGACGGTGCGCCGACTCGTCCGCTGTCGGGGTGTCCGGGCGATGACACGCAGGCGGCTGTGGCAGCGCGCGTGGTTGCTGATCACATGTCGTCAAATCCTCGTTGTCGCTGGCGGCGAGACGGCAGAGCCAAGCCCGTCCGCCTCGCCACCTCTGCGATTGACGATCGCCGCGAGCTCATCGCCATCGACGATCTGCTGGCGCATCAGGGTCTCCGTGATCGCTTCGATCAGGGTGCGCTCGCTGGCGACGAGCTGATGCGCCTGCCGCATCAGGCTCTTGAGCCTAACGTCGATGGTATTGGCGAGCGCAAGATCGCGCCCGACCAGCGCGAGTGCGCCTTCGGGGCTTGAGCGGGCAACGAGCCCGTCGCCGAGCCCGAAGCTGACCTGGGCTGCGGTGAGCAGCCTCGTCGCTTCGCTGAGATCACTGGCGGCGCCGGTGTCGGGAGCTGCGCCCGTCAGCATGTTCGCGGCACGGCCGGCGAGCAGGACGAGGACGCGGCGCTCGATGTCGGCGAGCGTCGAGACGCTGGGGATCGCGTGTTCGGTCACGCCGCCGGCTGTGCCCTCGCTGCGGATCGAGACCCGCGCGACCTCGAACCCGAGCGCGAGCGCGACTGCGGCATGGCCGGCCTCGTGAACCGCGACATGACGACGCTCGGTCTCACTGCGCCCGTCCGCCGGCAGGATGGCGCGGTGGAGATCGGCGAGGTCGAGCGGGCGCCCTTCGCTGCGGGCGAAGCGACGCGCGGCCTTGACAATCGCGGTGACATCGGCGCCGGTCGCGCCCGGCATCAGGCGGGCCAGCGGAAGAAGATCGAGCTCAGCCAGATCGCCCTTCAGATGCGCGCGCAGGATCGCGGCGAGGCCTGCGGTGTCTGGTGGCGGGACGTGCAGCTTGCGGTCGAAGCGGCCTGGCCGCGTCAGCGCCGCGTCGAGATGCGACAGGAAATTGGTCGCGGCCAGGAGCACGACCCCGCGCCTGGCGGCACGGCATCCATCGATCCGGGTGAGAAGCGCCGATACGACGCTTGCCCACCACTCCCGCGACCGGGCATCGGCGACGGCACGATCAGGCAAGGCGTCGATCTCATCGAGGAAGAGCACGCTCGGCGCCAGCGCCAGGGCTTGCGCAAAAACCTCGTCGATCTGCTGGATGACGTCGCCGAGATGGCCGGTCTTGCGCATGAACCAGTCCGGGACGCTGGTCGCAATGAGGGGGACCCTCGCACTCCTGGCGAGCGAGCGGGCGAGCAGCGTCTTGCCGGTGCCTGGCGGTCCAAAAAAGATGCCGCTTTCGATCTCGCCATAAGAGATCCTGCCGGCGCGAGCCTCATCGAGCGCGGCGCAGAGATCGAGACACCAATCCTTTGCTTCGCCGAGGCCTGAGAGTTCGGAAAGCAAGGGCGTGTCGTCGATCGCGTCGGGCACGGCCTTGCGCGCGCTCGCCTGTCGCAGCCGGCGCAGGCTCGCCTGCGGACTGGAGGACGGCCGGATCGCGGCGGCGATCTCGATCAGGTCGAGGCCTGCGATGTCGTCCGGCTTCACGACCGGGCTGCGCTTGCCAAAAAATCCGGCGATCGCCCGGCGGATCAAAGCGGGGCTCAGCGCCGGGATGATCAGCTCGGCATCGGCGCTGGTGCGCAGCAGCGGCGGCAGCAGGCCGGCATCGACACTGAGCCCGACTACGCCACGCCCGTCCTGCAGGAGATCGACGACGAAGGCATCGCTCGGCTTCTTGTCGCCGCCCTTGCGCTTGCCCTCGAAGACGATCGCGCCGGTCTTCTCGCGATCGACGATCGCCTTGATCGGATCATACCAGATCTCGGAGGGGGTCTTGATCAAGACCGCCTGGCCACGCTTCATCCGCGAGATCAGGCGCGGGCCTCCGGCCTCGTGCCAGGCGATCAGCGCGAGCAGGTCGAGCGGAATCAATGGCGTCGTGGCGACATCCCTGCCGCTATCCGACAGGCTGTCGACACCGGTGATGAACGCGTCGTCGTCGGCAGTGGTGTGGGCGCTCATGACAGGGCCTCCATGAGAGCCTTGATGGAGGCGCGGCGGATCGCGGCGCGGTCGTTCCTGCGCCAGGAAGCGATCAGCCGCTCGACATCCTCGCCGAGATAGCGTCGGCGCTGCAACACGAAGGCGAGCGTCGTGCGCGCTGCATCCGAGCCGGCAAGCGCGTGCAGCAGGACCAAGGACATCACGAGGTCGTGGCGCGGGGTGTCGAGCACGTCGAGCCCGGACAGCTTCAGCGCCGCAGCGACGGCGGCGGCCGGGTCGCCGGCGAGCGCCTCGCGCCAGTGCTCGACCCGAAGCGGCGTGACGGCGCAAAGCAGAGCGCGCAGCTCGACCCGGTCGCGATCGGCGATCGCGTCGGCAGGCACGCTGCGCCAGAGCCGCAGCAGCGGGGCCGAGCCGCCAACCTCGCAAGCCGAGGCGGCGATGGCTACGTGCGGCATGGTTCGGGTCGTGGCGGGATGGGCAAGGATGGCGGCGGTCATTGGGGCGAGCTCCAGCGATCGCCGGCACGGGGCCGGCGTCGGGTCAAAGGTGAGGTAAAGACGAAGGCCGGCGGCGGCGAGCGCCGCCGTCAGATCAGGCGGGCGGGCTCAGCGCGAGGGCCGGACCAGCCTGGCGCCCGCTCAGCATTGCCAGCGCGCCGCGGCCGGCGCGGCGGGGCACGGGTTCGGCCGTGCGGTCGGCGAGCCGCTCCTGCGCGATCTGCAGCATCGGCGGCACGCGCGCGACCATCCTGGCCTCGAGCGCGGAAAGCGCCGCGTCGATGGTCGGGATCACCGGCACGCCGAACAGGTTGTCGAGCCCCTCGCGGGTCACGGTCAGCTCGTCGCGGAACCCCGACCGACCGTAGAAGTCGATGACGTGGCAGCGATAGTGCTTCAACTTGATGCCCAGAAGCGTGCGCAGATAGGAGGCGAGCTGGAGCCTGGCGCAGGCGAGATCGCGCTCGGTCGCCTTGCGCTTCTTGCTCTCGGTGATGCCGGAGCCCCTCTTGATCTCGATCACCATCGCGACCGAGCGCTGCTGGTCGATCACGATCATGTCGAAATGCCCGACCCGGACGGTCGCGCCGTCGCTGGCGAGCGCGAGCTCGCCGACGCGTCCCGGACCGTTCTCCTGGACGTACATCTCGGCCGCCCTGGTGATCGGGATGCGCACCTGCTGCATCACCAGGAAACGGCGATTGCGCACCAGCGCGGCATAGAGAGCGTCCTCGATCACCGCGCCCGAGCGCTTGACGACCGAGGTCAGGAACGACGTCACAGCGCTGAGGCTGTGGCCGAGCAGCGGATCGACCGCGAACTCGGCCGAACCCGCGCCCGACACCGCCTTCTCGATCCGGGCGAGCAGATCGGCCGGCAAGGCGCGCGGCGGCGAGACCGGCGCAACGGTGGGGATGGCCGGGACGGCGGCAGAAACAGGGCTGGAGGCTGCGTGATGCATGGCGTAAGGTTCCTCTCGTGAACGGCTTGTCCACGAAGGTCAGACTGTCACATCAGGCGCCTATTGTCACTTAAAGTGATAAATTATGCTTAACAAAGCCCAAGTGCGTGCGGCACGCAGCTGGTTGAACATTTCTCAGGATGAGCTGGCTCAAGCCAGTGGTGTCGCCAAACGGACCATAATCCGAATTGAGCAGGGGACATCATCTTCGCATGACCGCACGCTCCGCGACCTGCAGATTGCGCTCGAACAGCAGGGCATCGAGTTCCTGTTCGAGAACGGCCGCGGCGTCGGTATCCGCGCGAAACCCCAGACCGATAGCCACGCCGGCGAATAGAGTGCTCACCATTGCGGGCTTCGCGCCGGCAATGCGCAGCCGGTCTCGGCTAGATGGGCATCAGTTGATGCCGTTAGACCACATCGGCAATGCCGACTCGCAGCGTCACCGCTAACGGTCCGGACCCGCGAAACTCGTCCTTGAGGTCGACCCATCGGTATGGGTTACGACAAATCCGCTCGGGCCGAGTACAACGTGATCGACCAGCAACTTGAGGCGCTGCTGAAAAGCGGCACGGGTCGCTAACTCGTCAGGATCGGCATTCAGCTTATTGTAGACCGCCTGCAATCCTTCGGTCGCGCTATCCACGTCAGCGGGCTGCGACTGCCGGAAAGCTCGGTCCAGCACCACGATCTCATCGTCGGCCGCGTCGACTGCGGCTTCGAGCGCCTGGACCTGTTTGCCGAGGCGGCTGCCGCCACCGGACGCCTGAACGAGTTGAATCAGATTGTCGAGCTGACGCTCAAGGTCGTCGCGGCGGGCTTGCGCCGACGAGAGCGCGGCTTTTGCCTGGCTCTGCCGGTCGGTGGCTGCCGCGATCAGGCCTTTGCGGCGCTGGCCCAGACCGAACACCACCGCGAGCTCGACGCGCTTGTAGTCGTACATCGTCCGGTGATCGCAGCCGGCGCTCGCATGTGCACGGCCGCATTTGAGCTTGTGACCGCCGCCGCGAACCGTTTTGTCGATGAAGACAAGGTTGTTGCTGCACGCCTCGCAGCGCACGAGCTTCGACAGAAGGTTCTTGCGGCGACCTGGCGTGCCCTTGCCGAAGCCGCGAGATTTTGAGGCAGCCTGTGCCGCCCAAAAGGTCGCCTCGTCGATGATTGCCGGAAAGTACCCGTCGATCGGCGCCTCCGCCGTCGCATCCGAACCACCGGCGAGTTTGCCGCGCGGGATATAGCGTCCATAGGCCGCCGGGTTCGACAAGATCTTTGCGATATAGCTGTCATGCCAGAACTGGCTGCGCTTCCTGCCGATGCCCCAGGTCGGCACCTCCTTGTCGTTCAGCTCTTTTTGAATCGTGCGGCGTCCGATACCGGCGATCGTGTCCGCAAACATCTTTCGGACGATCTCGACGCGCTTGGGGATCTCGACATAGCGCCCGGATCTCGGCCCACCGACGAGCTCGAGCCAGGCGGGGCAGCGCGCCGTCATCGCCTGCCGCTCATCGGCGGCACGTTGGCGTTTAGCTGCCCAGGCATCGGAAACGCGCTTGGACTTCATCGCACTCTCTTCGTGAGCGCGCGACATCACAACGATGCTGATGATCAGTTGCGTCTGGTCGGCACGCAGGCTCGCTCGCGAATAGACCCGCTGGTCGGCCAGTGTGACGATGACGATGCCGTTCCGGGTCAGGCCCAGAAACAGCTCCAGCGCATCGACGACTTCTTCGCGTGACAAGCGATCGAGACTCTCGACAAGGAGATACGACCCCTTGGCGACGTCGCCACTTTCCACGCGCCTTAGGAAAGCGCCCAACGCTGCGCGCTCATCGCGGTGGCGGCCTTTGAAGGCGGACACACCCTCGTCGCGGAAGCTCTCGTCAAGATGCAGGCCATGCTTGGCCGCATAGGCGCGCGCCAGCTCAATCTGCCGGCGAAAGCTCTCGCCCCGAGCCTGCTCCGGCGTCGAAAAGCGCACGTATGAATACGCGAGAGGCTTGCTCGGTGGCGGCTGTAGATTGGTCCTGGGTCGTGCCATTTGCTTGCTCGGGTTCAGACATTGTGCATTAACTCGCACCCACCGACAATAATAAAGCTGATATTAAGGCGTTCGGACACATCCTCGCCCATGATGTGGAGCTGCCCGCGACAGCAGGGGCAGGCCATATCCTGGATATCGACAACCTGCTCGATGCGCGGCAGGTGCGCGGGCAACGAGCCGCGGTTGGCGCGACGCTTCCCGACCCGGTCAGCGCGCTTGGCGGGATCAGCCGCTTCCTCGCCGGCGAGGCCCTCG
>NZ_LSKN01000255.1:0-2180 GCF_001557075.1 Methylobacterium sp. CCH7-A2 | reverse complement strand
GGCGGTGCCCCGAAGCCTCCCGAGTGCGGGGTGCAAACCCGCCCGCAGGCGCCGCGCTCATCCCCACCAACGGCTTGCCTTCCGGATGGCTGCCCCTCGGGGACGAGGTGGGGGCAGATTAAGGGCGGTGTGGAGAGCGGGGATTACGAGAGTTTGTCATCCCCGCAATGGGGCACGACAACGCAGCGCCGCCATGACTGAGGACGGCCACGGCGATAAACGAACCGAAGCTTCAGGCCGGTTCGCCGCTGCCAGCCTTCCGGCGTGATCCCTTCGCGTGAACCCGTGGCGCTCCGTCCGCTCTTGCCGGCAGCGGCGGTCGGGATCGCCAGGAACAGGCCACGCGCCGAGCGGATCACCACACCACGGTCAAAGGAATCGATGATGTTCGGCGCGCGCGACCAGACAGAGGCTGCGGCTTCGGCGCTCTCGCCCACCTCGGGGAAGGTCTTTCCCCGCCGTGTCCGCGACAGCCGTTCACCGAGCCCGGCCGCGACGAAATCCTCGCGGAGATCCTGCTTCAGGCCATCGGCAGCGTCGCGCATCCCCGATGAGACCGCGCGCTCGATATCCTTCTCGGTTTCAGCTAGCGCGTTGCCGAGATCGGGACGCTGGAACGTGAAGCGCATTACAGCTGACCGTTGCCTTGATTTCTCAACATCCCGCGCGACATGCGTGGCAACTAGAGTGCTGACCTGCATCCTGATCTTGTCAGTATGTCGGAATTCCCGCCATATTGGGGACAGAAAACTGGTGCCTGAGCCTAAGCGAAGAGAAATCTATAGAGCATTTGGGTGGGATATGAAAGAGACCCGAGAAGAATACGAGGCACGGAAAGAACGCGAATACGAAGAATTCATGGATCGCGAGCGCGAACGTGAAAATAATAGGTATGCAAAGCAGCGGCTCGTTTCTCGCGCCGAGTCAATTTCGGGCACCACTGATTTCAAATCGGGCTCTGCAGAAATGCACGAGTTGATGCAGGAATGGAAATCAATCGGTTCCGCAGGGAAAGACAACAATGACGAACTGTGGGCCGATTTCCAAAGCGCTCGTCAGAAATTCTTTGATCGGCGCGAGGAAGCAAAGGAGCGGCGTGAGCGTGAGATGGAGAAAAGCCGCTCCACGAAACAGGGGATTGTCTCCCGGGCTCGCTCTGTCTCGCGAACAAATGACTTCAAATCTGGAAGCGCCGAATTTGCTGATCTCCGCGAGGAATGGAAAGCCGCAGGTTTCTCAGGAAGGGAATCCGAGGACGATCTTTGGAATCAATTCCAAGCGGCGCAGAAGGAGTTCTACGAACGGCGTGATGCCGCGCGCGAGAAGCGGAACCAAGAGTTAGAAAGAAATAGAAGTGCCAAGAGAAGCATTGTTAATCGTGCAAAATCTCTTTCTTCCAGTACGGATTTTCGTACGACAGCGTCCGAATTTTCCGATTTGCGCCAGGAATGGAAGGGCATCGGTTTTTCAGGCAAAGATTCTGACAATGAACTTTGGGACGAATTTCAAGCGGCTCAACAGAAATTCTTCACTGCGCGCGAACAATTTCGAGAAAAGCGCGTGCGGGAACTGGCTGCAAATGCAGACGTTAAGCGGCGCCTGATAAGCAAGGGCAATGAGCTCCTTCAATTGCAAGACAGTCGGGAAGCACGAAAAGCTTTTGCCGAACTGCGTCAGCGATGGAAGGAAATCGGATCTGCCGGAGATAAAGATCAAGAACTTTGGGGTGAATTCTCTGCGATCGGCGATGCCCTGCACAAAGATAGGCTGTTCAACGATCCAAAGAATGCCATGCAAAGGCTTTCGAAACAGATTGATCGGGATTTTTCGCAGAAGCTTCAAGGTGAAATTGAGAGGCAGAATAAGCGGGCGGTCAGTTCGATCACAGGCGGCTACAAACCTTTTGGCGCAAGTGACGGCAAGAGGCATGGTCATCACAGTGATCCAAAACAATACGGCGGAGACCCCCGCCAGAAACTAACATCAATGGATGCAAATGAGCATCGTGCCTTTCATTCGGACAATCGTGCATGGCGGGCTACCAAGCAGTGGTCAAAAAACACTCCTAGAGAGAGGAATGTCGAGATTACCGCCGATCAGTACGACCTTACTAGAAACAAATACCCTAGAGCGGAATCCCATCAGGTTGCGTCGTACCCTGCCGCGCTGAAGTAGTTGGC
>NZ_LSKN01000254.1:0-240 GCF_001557075.1 Methylobacterium sp. CCH7-A2 | reverse complement strand
GGGCGGCCTGTCTCAAACACAGATCGACCGTTTGGTAGGCTGGCGCCGTGAGGTGCCCGGTGCGGTCTGACCCGCACTCCGATCGACCCGCCAGTGTCTTTCCCTGGACCTGTCGGCCGCCCGGGAACGCCTTGCGGTGAGGGCTCGCCTCGCCGTTGCCTGTGACCCGAGAAGGGCCTGACCATCCGGTCACGTTACTGTCCTGTCCATGCAGCCGGTGCTGGCGAAGCCGTTTGGTGA
>NZ_LSKN01000253.1:0-1812 GCF_001557075.1 Methylobacterium sp. CCH7-A2 | reverse complement strand
TTCCCTTCTCCCGGATGGGAGAAGGTGGCGCGGAGCGCCGGATGAGGGCCTGCCGTTTCAATGGAAGGCGCTACGGCTCCGTCGCGTTTCAAACAGTCAGCGGCGGTCCCTCACCCTTGCACCTCTCCCATCCAGGAGAGGGGTTCCCCGCGCCCATCGCCGCAGCGCACGGAACCGCAACGGAGAACCCTCTCCTGTAAGGAGAGGGCAGGGAGAGGTGTCGGCCGTTCTCCGCATGAGGCTTTGCATTGCATCAATCAAGCCCGCGCCCGATACCACGGTCCCACTTGGTGCCACCGCTATCTCAGACGTCTTTCGATGAGGCGATTTGACCAGTCCTCAATGACGTGTGCCGGTATGATTTCTCCATCGAACAACGCGAAGAGATCACGAGTTGCCTTTTGGACCGCCGGAGCGATAGCGCTTACTGGCGTGTCCGAAGGCAATTCAACATAGGTCGAAATTGTATTATCGTGGGCACGGGGTTCCCCGATCATCAAAATAAAAGGGTTGGCCCAAGTCTTCAGAGTTCTATTGGCGAGTCCGGTCCACCTAAATGCAAAGCCAAGTTGCCGCGGCGGATCGTCTGTGGTCATAAGTCCGTTTGCGATGGCTATGCCCACAGCAATTGCTTCAGCAACTCTTATGATAACGATAATCGGGTCAAGAGCGGTTCCCGGAGCAACCTTCTCGGGAACTTGATCATCTTGTAATGCTCGACGGAGATAGAACTTCCCGCGCGGATCAAACCTCATAAACTCCAAGTGGCTAGACCAGCCGCCTTTCGAGACAATGATCGCCTCCCAAGCCCCATCGTGAATCACCGGTTGGCTTTTTGCTTCTGTAAACGACCTAGAGTCGAGCCAAACCGGCCATCCGGTGTAGTTGGGATTGCTCCCTAGCACTTTGCCAAGGAAATGCTTATCCGGAACGCGCCCCTCCCATTCCGGTTCAATGGCTAATGCGACCTCCCAAGTGAGCGATGAAGCCATCCGGCGAACATCGGCATCATCGCCTAACCCGATCCTGTTGAGCGCTTTCAGCAGCCGTTTTTCACTCATCGTCGAGCAGCCCTTTTGCCCGTTCCATCAAGTTTGCAACAGGGGATGTAACTGGCGCGCTATCTGTGATCCCCCAAAGGACCGAGGCTAGTGCAGCCGCATCTTGTCCAGCGAATTGTCGACGAAGAAACCGACCAACATCGGCTTCGCGGTTATCGAAGCAGATTCCGATGATTTCGCGCCAGTCTTGGGGCCTTGCAGCACTACTACTCGGAACCCCATTAGACGCAAGCGTTCTAAAATATAAATCACCTGTATTTATGAGCCTGTTTCGATCATCGAACAAATCACGTTTTGCCGCCACAGGCGTTTGAACCCCAGGCGGCACCGCAATGACGGGATACGCAACACCTTCGCGCTCAGAAAATCCCACACTAATTTCGAACAATTCTTGTGCATATCGTGAAATAAGGGCCTGAACCACGTCAATATGAAAGCTGACACGCGGATCAGCAAGCTGATTTCCTAAATCCGGGGCGCCATTATTATCAAATCCGATTATCAAAAATCCGCCATTGCGATTTCGCATTGCCAAAGCGGCACGTACAATTTTTGCTTGCCCTTGTGGAGCCCCAGGATCGATCCACTGCTTTATCTCAACAGCCAACGATTCTACTGGGTTTGCGACAAGAGCATCAATTTGCCGCTGATCGATATTCATTATCGCCCCTTCGGAGTCAGTTCGAACAAATTAGACTAAGAGTCCGTCCCGGAACTCATGACGCTCGCGCGATGCGGCGGATAAGAACCA
>NZ_LSKN01000252.1:0-34754 GCF_001557075.1 Methylobacterium sp. CCH7-A2 | reverse complement strand
GGGCAAGGCGGTTCGTGCGACATGCCCGGATCATGGCCGGCGCGAGCGTGCCCGGCAGCCCGACAGCTTTGCCGGCCAACCCGGCAGGAATGCGGGGCTCAACGCGCCGCGGGGCCTCCGCCCAAATCACAGGTCGATCAGTTCGCCGGCGAAGGCGGCACGCTCCTGGATGAAGAGGAAGCGCGCCTCCGGCTTGTTGCCCATCAGCCGCTCGACCGTGTCGGAGGTCTCCTCGCGCGCCTCATGGTCGACCATGACCTTGAGCAGGATGCGCTTGGACGGGTCCATTGTCGTCTCCTTGAGCTCGGCGGGCATCATCTCGCCGAGACCCTTGAAGCGGCCGATCTCGGGCTTCTTGCCCTTGAACACCGTCGCCAAGAGTTCGTCCTTATGGGCGTCGTCGCGGGCATAGACGGATTTGCCGCCATGGCGCAGCCGGTAGAGCGGCGGGATCGAGAGATAGAGATGCCCCTTCTCGATCAGCCGCGGCATCTGGCGCCAGAAGAAGGTGACCAGCAGCGAGGCGATATGCGCGCCGTCGACATCGGCGTCGGTCATCACGATGACCTTCTCGTAGCGCAGATCGTCCTCGCGGAACTGGCTGCCGATGCCGCAGCCGAGCGCCAGGATGAGATCGGCGAGCTGCTGGTTCTGGTTGAGCTTCTCGCGCGTCGCATTGGCGACGTTGAGGATCTTGCCGCGCAGCGGCAGGATCGCCTGCGTCGCGCGATTGCGCGCCTGCTTGGCGGAGCCGCCGGCGGAATCGCCCTCGACGATGAAGAGTTCGGAGCCCGCGGCGCCGGCATTGGAGCAATCGGCGAGCTTGCCGGGCAGCCTGAGCTTGCGCGTCGCGGTCTTGCGCGAGACCTCCTTCTCGAGCCGGCGGCGCAGACGCTCCTCGGCCCGGTCGACCGACCAGTCGAGCAGCTTGAGCGCCTGCTGCGGCGCCTGGGCGAGCCAGTGGTCGAAGGCATCGCGCACTGCGTTCTCGACGATGCGCGCGGCCTCGAGCGTCGCGAGTTTGTCCTTGGTCTGGCCCTGGAATTCGGGCTCGCGGATGAACACGGAGAGCATCGCCGCGCAGGTCGCCATCACGTCGTCGGAGGTGACCTGCGCCATGCGCTTCGACTGGCCGATGCGCTCGGCATGGTCGCGCAGGCCGCGCAGCAGCGCGATGCGCAGGCCCTGCTCATGGGTGCCGCCTTCGGGCGTGGGAATGGTGTTGCAGTAGGAGGAGGCGAAACCGTCCTCGCCCGTCGCCAGCCAGGCGACCGCCCATTCGAGCGAGCCATGGCTCCCCTCGCGGGTGATCTTGCCGGCGAAGATCGGCTCGGCGACGAGGTCCTTGCCCTCGATCTCGCGGGCGAGATAGTCGCGCAGGCCGCCGGGGAAGCGGAACACCGCCTCCGCCGCGACATCGCCTTCCGGTTTCAGCAGTGACGGTGCACAGCGCCAGCGGATCTCGACGCCGCCGAAGAGATAGGCCTTGGAGCGGGCCATGCGGAACAGGCGCGCCGGCACGAAATGCGCGCCTTCGCCGAAGATCTCGGCGTCGGGATGAAAGCGCACGCGGGTGCCGCGGCGGTTGGCGACGGGCCCGACCGTCTCCAGCGGTCCCTGCGGCAGGCCGCGCGAGAACACCTGGCGATACAGAACCTTGCCGCGCGCGACCTCGACCTCGAGCCGGTCCGACAGGGCGTTGACCACCGAGACGCCGACGCCGTGGAGGCCGCCGGAGGTCTCATAGGCCTTGGAGTCGAATTTTCCGCCGGCATGGAGCGTGGTCATGATGACCTCGAGCGCCGACTTGCCGGGAAACTTCGGGTGCGGATCGACCGGGATGCCGCGGCCATTGTCGGTCACCGCGATCGAGCCGTCCTCCAGCAGTTCGACATCGATGAAGCTGGCATGGCCCGCCACCGCCTCGTCCATGGCGTTGTCGATGACCTCGGCGAAGAGATGGTGCAGGGCGCGCTCGTCTGTGCCGCCGATATACATGCCGGGCCGGCGCCGGACCGGCTCCAGACCCTCCAGCACCTCGATGGCGGAGGCGTCGTAGCCGGTCTCCGACAGCGTGCCGTTGCGCGGCGGCGCGGCGGCGGCCGGCTGCTGGCGCACGGCAGCCGCGGTCGCGGCGCGCGCCGGCTTCGACGCCGCAGCTGCGGTCATAGGCGCCGCACCATCGGGCTGGCCGCCGAAGAGATCGCCATTATCCGCCATGTCGGTCCGCAGTCCCCGATTCGCCAGGGGTGATGATAGCCCAGATGGCTCCCCGGACGCGTCTGGGCCCTGTCCTACAGCGACGCCGCCTCGCTGGGAACCGGCCTGTTCAAGCCGCGTTAAGGCAGGGTGCGGCAATGTTGTCGCAATGACGACCGGCGGCCGCTGTCAGCGGTCACGACGCCGGCGCCGAGGTGAGGGGGAACGACATGGCCCAGATGGGATCGCGGATCACCTTGCAGGGTCTGGAACGGGCGGCGCGCTGCGCCGGCGAGGCGTTCGGCCATGATGTCGTCGGCACCGGCGAAGGTCCTTCGCAGACCGGCTGGCGGGCTAGGCTCTCGGCGGGGCTGTCCGCCATGGTCGGAAGGCTGGTTCCCGGCATCCGCTGACCCCGCCTGTCCGGGAATACAGCCGCGCGGCCACGGCAAACCATCAACCTTTTCGCGCTAGCCTGCGCGCAAAAGGGGATGCTGTGCCCATGCGTTGCGTCATTGTCAGCGATTTCGGTGCCGTCAATGGCGGCGCGGCCAAGGTGGCGATCGAGAGCGCACGCGGCCTCGCCGAAGCCGGCGTCGATATCGTCTTTGCCTGTGCGATCGGCCCCGTTTCGCCTCGCCTCGACCATCCTCGTATCGAGGTCCGACGTTTCGAGGGCGAGGAGATCTGGAAGGTCGGCGGCCGCATCGCCGCCGCCCGGCAGGGCATCTGGAACGGCGCGGCGCATGCGTTCCTGACCACGCTGCTCAGGCAGCAGCCGCCCGGTACCATCGTTCATCTGCATCAGTGGACCAAGGCCTTCAGCCCCGCGGCCATCGCAGCCGCGGGCGGCAGCGGACTGCCCGTTACCATCACGATGCACGACTATTTCTCGTTCTGCCCGACCGGCGGCTATTTCGACTTCAAGGTGGGGCGCCCCTGCGGACGCCGACCGATGTCGGGCGGCTGCATGGCGGCGAACTGCGACCGCGAGAGCTACGCCCACAAGCTCGTCCGCATCGCGCGGCAATGGCGCTCCGACGAATCGATGAGGGCGCTGGCCCGGCCGCTCTTCATCCATGTCAGCGATTTCGCCCGGGACGTCGCCCGCCCGTTCCTGCCGCGCCAGGCCCGTCACATCGTCGTCGAGAACATGATGGAGGCGCAGAAGCGCCCGCCGGCCGATGTCGGCGCGAACCGGCATGCGCTGTTTCTGGGGCGCTTCACCCAGGAGAAGGCCGGCGACATCCTGGCCCGGGCGGCGCAGCAGGCGGGCATGCCGGTACGCTTCGTCGGCGAAGGCCCGCTTCGTAGCGAGATCCTGCAGGCCAATCCCGCCGCCGAAATCGCCGGCTGGCTGCCGGCCGACCGCGTCTTCGAGGAGATCGAACGGGCCCGTTGTCTCGTCCTGCCGTCGCTCTGGTACGAGCCCGGGCCGCTGGTCGTGGCCGAGGCCCGCTCGCGCGGCGTTCCGGTCGTGCTGTCCCGCACCACCGGGCCGGCCGGCTGGATCCGCGACGGCGAGGACGGGATCCTGGTCGAGGGCGGCGATGCCGACGGCCTCGCCGCCGCGCTCTCCCGCTTGCAAGACGACGAGACGGTTTCCCGCATGGGAGCCGCAGCCTACCGGCACTACTGGGCCGACCCGCTGACGGTCGAGCGCCATGTCGCGCGCACCATCGCCGCTTACGCGACCCTTGCCGACGCATCGCAGACGGCGGTCGCGGCCGCCTGACCGCAGCGATAGCCTGCGCCGCTGGCGCATCGAGACAAAAAACGGCCGGGGTGTCGCCACCCCGGCCGCAAAGGTGGACCGCGAAACGCACGGTCGGGAGGAAGCTCGCGGCCGGCCTCGGAGGCCGGCCGAAATCCTCAGTAGGAGTAGTACATCGCGAACTCGACCGGGTGCGGCGTCATCTCGAAGCGCGCCACATCCTGCATCTTCAGTTCGATATAGCTCTCGATGAAGTCGTCGTTGAAGACGCCGCCGGCCTTGAGATAGGCGTTGTCCTTCTTGAGCGCCTCCAGCGCCTCGCGCAGCGAGCCGCAGACCGTCGGGATCTTCTTCAGCTCGCGCGGCGGCAGGTCGTAGAGATCCTTGTCCATGGCCGGGCCCGGATCGATCTTGTTCACGATGCCGTCGATGCCGGCCATCAGCATGGCCGCGAAGGCGAGATAGGGGTTCGCCATCGGATCGGGGAAGCGGACCTCGACGCGCTTGGCCTTCGGCGAGGTCGTCCACGGAATACGGCAGGAGGCCGAGCGGTTACGGGCCGAATAGGCCAGCAGCACCGGCGCCTCATAGCCCGGGACCAGACGCTTGTAGGAGTTGGTCGACGGGTTGGTGAAGGCGTTCAGCGACTTGGCGTGCTTGATGATGCCGCCGATGTACCAGAGGCACTCCTGCGACAGGTCGGCATACTTGTTGCCGGCCATGATCGGCTTGCCGTTCTTCCAGATCGACTGGTGGACGTGCATGCCCGAGCCGTTGTCGCCATAGATCGGCTTCGGCATGAAGGTCGCGGTCTTGCCGTAGCTCTGCGCGACGTTGTGGATCGCGTATTTGTAGACCTGCATCTGGTCGGCCATCAGCGTCAGCGTGTCGAACTTCATGCCGAGCTCGTGCTGGGCCGAAGCGACCTCGTGATGGTGCTTCTCGACCTTGACGCCCATCGCCGCCATGGCCGCGAGCATCTCGCCGCGCATGTCCTGCGCCGAGTCCTGCGGCGGGACGGGGAAGTAGCCGCCCTTGGTGGCGATGCGGTGGCCGAGATTGCCGCCCTCGTACTCGGTCATGCCGTTGATCGGCAGCTCGACGTTGTCGAGCTTGAAGCCCGTGTTGTACGGGTCGGCGGCGATCTTGACGTCGTCGAAGACGAAGAACTCGGCCTCGGGGCCGACATAGATGGCGTCGCCGATGCCGGTTGACTTCAGATAGGCCTCGGCCTTCTTGGCCATGCCGCGCGGGTCGCGGCCATAGGGCTCGCCGGTCGCCGGCTCGAGCACGTCGCAGGTGATGACCATCGTGGCCGCCGAGAAGAACGGATCCATCACGGCCGTCGTCGGATCGGGCATCAGCAGCATGTCGGACTCGTTGATCGCCTTCCAGCCGGCGATCGAGGAGCCGTCGAACATCGTGCCCTCGGCGAAGATGTCCTCGTCGATCATCGTGACGTCGAACGTCACATGCTGCCACTTGCCGCGCGGGTCGGTGAAGCGGAAGTCGACATATTTGACGTCGTTGTCCTTGATCGCCTTGAGGACATCCTTGGCGTTCTTCATCTCAGCATTCCTCTTATGGTCGTTTCTCAACTCATGCGATCCGCGGGGTCCTATGACCGCCGGGCCGACGAACTTGCGGGTCGGGATGAGCCCTCAGATCGCGTCCGCGCCGGTTTCTCCGGTGCGGATGCGGATCGCCCCCTCCACCGTCGATACAAAAATCTTGCCATCGCCGATCCGGCCGGTCTGGGCGGCCTTCATAATGGCCTCGATCGCGCCGTCGACCATCTCGTCGGCCAGGACGATCTCGATTTTGACCTTCGGCAGGAAGTCGACGACGTATTCGGCGCCGCGGTAGAGCTCGGTGTGGCCCTTCTGCCGCCCGAAGCCCTTGGCCTCGAGAACGGTGATGCCCTGCAGGCCGACCTCCTGAAGCGCCTCCTTCACCTCGTCCAGCTTGAACGGCTTGATGATCGCTTCGATCTTCTTCATGCGCCGACCGGCCTCCTTGCGCCGAAAGGGGTTCCGGATGGTCCGGGACCCGCCGTTTCCGCCGAATTGCCGCCACCTATGCGCCGGCGCGAGCCCCGCCCGGATCGCCAGCGTCGGCGTACGACATTTCGTCTCTGCTCATAGCATCGGCGTCGCGCTCTCGCTACGCAACACCGCTGAGCCGGCTGCGCGATGATGGGGCAGAAAACGGGCAATAAAATAGGCAAATGCCCAATCGGTAATCAATTATCTGCAGTCGCAGAGGTCTTGCGGGGCGTGGGGCACTCCGGGAAGATGCGACATGGCCGCTGCTGTCGACTCTGATCTCGCCCTCCTCGATGTCGCCGGCATGGCCGAGGCCGATCGGCTCACCATCGCGGCCGGCACACCCGGCGCCGCCCTGATGGAACGGGCCGGCCGCGCAGTGGCCGACGCGGTCGATCGCCGGACACCGCCGGGCGCGCGAATCCTCGTTCTCTGCGGTCCCGGCAACAATGGCGGCGACGGCTTCGTTGCGGCGCGCCTGCTCGCCCGGCGAGGCAGGCCGGTGACGCTCGCGCTGGCGGGCGAGCGGGAGCGGCTCTCCGGCGATGCCGCCGGGATGGCCGCGGCCTGGACCGGGCCGATCGAGCCGATCGACGGCGTCAGGCCAGCCGATTACGGGCTCATCGTCGATGCGCTGTTCGGCGCGGGGCTGAACCGGCCGCTCGAGGGGGCGGTGGCTGAGCTGGTCGAGGCGGTGAATGCCGCTGGCCGCCCCGTCGTCGCCGTCGACGTGCCGAGCGGACTCTCGGGCGATACGGGTGGGAGCGAAGGGCCCGTGATCCGCGCCACCGAGACGGTGACCTTCTTCCGCCTCAAGCCCGGCCATCTGCTGATGCCGGGCCGCTCGCTCTGCGGCCTCGTCACCCTCGCCGAGATCGGCATCCGCGCCGACGTCGTCTTCACGCCGGAGCGGCCTGCCGTGCTCTTTCGCAACGCGCCCGGTCTGTGGCGCGCGAGCTTCCCGGTGCTGGCGCCGGATACGCACAAGTACCGCCGCGGCGCCGTTCTGGTCGTCGCAGGCGGCCTTGCGGGCGTCGGCGCTCCCCGGCTCAGCGCTCGAGCCGCCTTGCGGATTGGGGCGGGGCTGGCGACGATCGCCTGCCGGCCGGAGGCGCTGGCGGCTCATGCGGCGCGCGGACCGGACGCGTTGATGCAGCGGGCGGTGGCGGACGGCGCAGCGCTGGAGCGACTTCTGGCCGAAAAGCGCCTCTCGGCCGTGCTGGTCGGGCCGGCGCTAGGGCTGGATGGTGAGGCGCGGGAAGCCGTCGCGGCGGTGCTGCGTTCGTCCGTCCCCGCGGTGCTCGATGCCGACGCATTGACGATCCTGGCGGGGTCGGCCGCACGGGCCGGGCGCCAGATCGCCCGGCGCGGCGCCCCATGCGTGCTGACGCCTCACGAGGGCGAGTTCGCCCGGCTCTTCGGCGACTCGGGTGGCGGGTCGAAGCTCGATCGCGCCCGCCGCGCCGCGGCTGAGATCGGTGCGGTCGTCGTCCTGAAGGGGGCCGACACTGTCATCGCCGCCCCGGAGGGGCGCGCCGCGATCAACGCGACCGGCTGCCCGGCGCTGGCGACCGCGGGATCGGGCGATGTACTCGGCGGTATGGTCGCGGGGCTATTGGCTCAAGGGATGCCGGCGTTCGAGGCGGCCTGTGCCGCCGTCTGGCTGCATGGACGGGCGGGCGAGGCAAGGGGCGTGGGACTCGTCGCCGACGATCTGCCAGAGGCGATCCCGCCGCTCCTTCGCGAGCTGCAGGACGCCGGGCCGGAAGACTGGAGCGGCGCGGAGCGCTGACGCAAAAGGCCCGCCCTCGCGGGCGGGCCTCACGCCTGACGGCTGGAGGGCCGGATCAGGTGTTGGAATAGGTCACGGCCGGGGCGGCCTTGAGCTGATCCTTGGTCATGTTGATCTTGCCATGGTCCGGATACATCTGGTCCATCGCGGTGGTGGAGGCTGTGCCCGTCGCGCGCGGCGCGGTGGCGGCCGTACCCGTCGCCGTGGTGCCGGTTGCCGTCGTACCGGTCGCGTTGGTGCCGGTCGCAGCGGTGCCCGAGGCGGTGGAGGCCATCGGCTGCATGCTCCAGGTCACCTCCTCGAACTTGACCGCGACATCCTTGGTGCCGATGCCGAGGAAGCCGCCGACGCCGACCGTGACGCCGGTGATCTTGCCGGACTGGTCGATCAGGACTTCGGTGACATCGCCGACCTTCTCATTGTCGGGGCCGTAGATGTCGACGCCCATCAGCTTCGAAGCGCGCCAGTTGCCGCGCATCGCCTGATTCTGGGCGGCGAGGGTCTGGGTGCCGGTCGCGGCGGGCGCCGCCGTCGAGGGCGCGGTGGTGCTCGGCGCAGCGCTCGGGGCGCTCGGAGCCGGAGCGGAGGTCTGGGCGATGGCCGTCGCGCTCATCAGGGCCAGGGCCAGCGAGGTCGCGGCGATGGGGTGCTTGAACATGAGGTCCTCCTCGGGATCGTGTTGCAGATCGGTCCGCCTCTCGGCGGCTTGTGGGATCAACCGGCGAGAGGAGCGAAGGTTCATCCTCGCTTTGATCTTTTTGCAGGAATTGGGTCGCTAACGGCCCCGTTTGCGCGGGAACCAGGACGATATCCGGGCGTTGCGCCCGCATGGCCGAACCCTGCGGGCCGCGGAGAGACAATCGACATGAGCGACACCGCCGTGACCATCGCGCTCGAGGCTGACGAAGCGGCTGCGCTCGATCGCTACCGCCACGAGTTGGGGCCCTCTGCGACCCGCTCGGATGCACTGTCGGCAATCCTGCGCGAGTGGATCAGCCAGTCATCCACGAGCCCGGCCGATCCGAACAATGCGATCGATGCGATCGATGAGGGGCTGCGGCCGAGCGAACTGAACTCCAGCAACGATATCTGACCGAACGCGGCAGGGAGAGGCGCGCTCAGGGCGTATCGGTCCAGCCCGAGGCGTCGTCGTGGCGCCTGTCCCAGGCGGCGACGGCCTCGACAAGTGCCGCGCGCTCCCGCTTCTCCGTCTCGCCGCAGCTGCTCGAATCGAGCGCCGCGATCCGCCGCGTCGCCTGCTCGTAATCTTCCACCGATTCGATTCGGATCCTCGGCTGGTGAGGCTCGCCGGGGTTGGTGGGCTGGCTGACATCGACGCGCATGGCGATGACTCCTGTTTCGCTTCGCTCTCTCGTCTACCCGCGGGCGCGGGGCTTGTTCCCGTGCACCGGCGATCCCGATGCTTAAGCCTTCCTCAAAGGGTTTCGGGCGTGATGCGCCCGTGAAGGACGGCGCGATACGGCCGTCGGCCGGGCCAGGAGGGCACCTCATGACGCGATCAATGGCTGCCAGCTGCGGGGTCGCGCTGGGGCTCATCCTCGCTCAGGTCACACCGGCGGACGCCTTCTGGCAGCGTGGCCAGGTGATCATGTGCGCCGACGCGACCTCGGCCGCCGAGCGCCAGCGGCACCGCTGCGACGAACTGCTCGGCTATGTCGATCCCGGCTGGCCGGCGCTCGGGCTCGGGAGCTACCGCGATTATCACGAGCGCGGGAAGCTCTACCGCGGGCCTCATCCCGGCGTCGCACCGGGCCAGCGCGCGCCGACGAAGCGGCTGGGGTGAGGGGCGCCCGGCTGTCGGGCTCTCGAACGCGGAAATCGGGAGGGCGAGGCTGCTGAGCCTCAGGCGCCTGCAGCTGTCAGAGCCCGGCGCGTGGTGAGCGGGGAGGGGATCGAACCCTCGACCACATGATTAAAAGTCACGTGCTCTACCACTGAGCTACCCGCCCTCACCGGCGCTGACATACGGACGCCCCGCCCGCGGGTCAACATTGTTCCGGCGACGGAATCCGTGCCAGAAGCGCGGCATTGCGGCGCGCCGGCCATCCCGGCGCGGCCTGATGGTGCTGGGACGCGGGACGAAAGCGGTATGGAGCAGGCGCGGGAAACGCGGGCGGAGGCGGCCTGGACGCGCTGGACGGCGTGGTTTCTCGGGGCGGCGCTGGCGACGCTTCTGACGCTCTGGGGATTCGCCGCGGCCCTCGATCCCTTTGGCCTGCGCGTTTCCGCCGGCCAGCCGGCGCGGCCGATCATGGATATCAACCAGCGCTTCATGTACCCGCAGCTCGTCCGCTCGGGCAGCTTCGACTCGGCCGTGTTCGGCACTTCGACCATGCGCCTGCTCGACCCGGCGATCCTCTCTCAGGGACTTGGCGGACGCTTCGCCAATCTCGCGATGAACGCCGCCACGCCCTGGGAGCAGCTGCAGATGGCCGGGCTCTTCGCCCGCCAGGTCGCCGTGCCGCGGACGGTTCTCTGGGGCATCGACGCGACCTGGTGCGAGGCCGATGCCACCGACGAGGCCAAGCGCCTGACGCCGCGGCCCTTTCCCCCCTGGCTCTATGACGGCATCCGCTGGCGCGATTGGGCGGAGTTGATGAACCTGACCACGCTCGAGATCGCCGGCCGCCTGTTGGCACACCGGCTCGGCCTGATGCCGGAGCGGATCCGCGGCGACGGCTACGAGGTCTTCACCCCGCCCGAAGAGCTCTATGACGCGGCGCGTGCGCGCTGGCATCTCTATGGCGGTGCCGAGCCTCCGCCCGATTCTGGGCCGCTGGTCCCCGCCGAGACGGTCGCGCCCGAAACCCGAGCCGGATGGCGCTTCCCGGCCTTGGCCTGGCTCGACGACGCGCTGGCACGCTTCCCGGCCGGCACGCGGCTGCTGCTCGTGCTGCCGCCGGCGCATCATGCGACATCGCCGCGCGAGGGCTCGGTTGCCGCCCAACGTTGGGCCGCCTGCAAGGACGCTGTCGCCGCGCTTGCGAAGCGCCGCGGTGCGGCGCTCATCGACTATGCCCGGCCCTCGCCGATCACCCTGCGGGACGACAACTACTGGGACCCGCTGCATTTCCGCCTGCCGATCGCGCGGCGGCTGGAGGGGGAGATCACCTCGCTGGCGAAGGGCGGGCCGGTCCAACCCGACGGGGCCGCACGCGTGATCGTGCCCGCCCGTTAACCGGTCGGAAACCAACCCGGCCTAACGCTTGCGGGCATGGTCATCCGCCGCGGCGTCCGATCCTTCCTCGTCACTCTCGCGCTCTACCTCGTGTCGGGCGCGGCGGTGAGCTATTTCATGTTCCACGCCCAGCACGGCTCGCGCGGCCTCGAGGCCCGCGACACGCTGCACGACTCGCTGCGCGATGTGGAAGCGGAACTCGCCGGGCTCACCGCAGAGCGCAAGCTCTGGGAGCATCGGCTGTCGCTGGTGCGCGACGAGGCGGTGGACCGTGATGTGCTCGAGGAACGCGCTCGCGAGAGCCTCGGCCGCGTCCACAAGAACGACGTCATCCTGATGGGCCGCTGAGGCCCTGCCGATTGCCGGCAAATAGTCCCGGACGTATCGATTAACTCGATTTCAGTTACGTAGAAAATGACAAGCCTTTGCAAGGGCTTGGCCGATGCTGCAATGCGAGATAGCCGCCTCGCCAAGGGTTTTGCGATCCTCTACAACCAAGGTTGAATGACCTTGGAGGACCGCCGATGGCCGTTGCCGCGCGCAAGACGAAAGCCCCCGCCCCAGCCAAGCCCGCCGCCAAGCCGGCCAAGGCACGATCAGCCAAGGCCGGCGGCGACAAGGCGGCCGCTCCCGCGCCGAGCAACATGGCGACCTTCACCAAGGAGGAAGACCTCCACGCCTATCGCGAGATGCTGCTGATCCGGCGTTTCGAGGAGAAGGCCGGCCAGATGTACGGCATGGGGCTGATCGGCGGCTTCTGCCACCTCTATATCGGCCAGGAAGCGGTCGTCGTGGGGATGCAGATGGCGTCCAAGGAGGGCGACCAGGTCATCACCGGCTATCGCGACCACGGCCACATGCTCGCCTGCGGCATGGAATCGCGCGGCGTGATGGCGGAGCTCACCGGGCGGCGCGGCGGCTATTCGCGCGGCAAGGGCGGCTCGATGCACATGTTCTCCCGCGAGAAGAACTTCTACGGCGGCCACGGCATCGTCGGCGCCCAGGTTTCGCTCGGCACCGGGCTGGGCTTCGCCAACTGGTACCGCGAGGACGGGCGCGTCTCGCTCGCCTATTTCGGCGATGGCGCGGCCAATCAGGGCCAGGTCTATGAGAGCTTCAACATGGCCCAGCTCTGGAAGCTGCCGGTCGTGTTCATCATCGAGAACAACCGCTACGCCATGGGCACGGCCGTCAGCCGCGCCTCGGCCCAGACCGACTTCTCCCGCCGCGGCGTCTCCTTCGGCATTCCCGGCGAGCAGGTCGATGGCATGGATGTCCGCGCCGTCCGTGACGCCGCGACCCGCGCCATCGAACACGCCCGCAGCGGCAAGGGCCCCTACATCCTCGAGATGCAGACCTATCGCTATCGCGGCCACTCCATGTCGGACCCGGCGAAGTACCGCTCCAAGGACGAGGTTCAGCGCATGCGCGAGGAGCACGATCCGATCGAGCAGGTGAGGGGCCGCCTGACCCGCGACTTCAAGGTCGGCGAGGACGAGCTCAAGGCGATCGACGCAAAGGTCCGCGAGATCGTCAACGACGCGGCCGAATTCGCGACGCACGACCCCGAGCCCGATCCGTCGGAACTGTTCACGGACATCCTGCTGGAGCCGGCGAAGGCCTGAGGGCCGGAGCCGCACCGCCTTCCCCTTTCGCCTCGTCCAATCATTCCGGGTGCGTTCATGCCGATCGACATTCTCATGCCTGCCCTTTCGCCCACCATGGAGCAGGGCAAGCTCGCCAAGTGGCTGAAAGCCGAGGGCGACAGCGTCAAGGCGGGTGACATCATCGCCGAGATCGAGACCGACAAGGCGACCATGGAGGTCGAGGCGGTCGACGAGGGCATCCTTGCGAAGATCCTGGTCGCCGACGGCACCGAGAACGTCGCGGTGAATACGCCGATCGGTATCATCGCCGCCGAAGGCGAGGATGCGAAGGCGGCCGCCAGCGGCGGCGCCGGGCAGTCCGACAAGCCGGCCGAGAGTTCGCCCCAGGCGGCGCAGTCGGCTCCGCCGGCCGCGGTCGGGGAGGCGCCGCAGGTCGCCGCCGCTCCCAAGGCGGAGTCTGCCGTCGCCAACCCGCCGGCGACGCCGAAGAGCTACGATGCCTCCGCGGAGTTCCCCGCCGGCGCCGAGATCGTCAGCATGACGGTCCGCGAGGCGCTGCGCGATGCCATGGCCGAGGAGATGCGCCGCGACGGCGACGTCTTCGTGATGGGCGAAGAGGTCGCCGAGTACCAGGGCGCCTACAAGGTGACGCAGGGCCTGCTGCAAGAGTTCGGCCCCAAGCGCGTCATCGACACGCCGATCACCGAGCATGGTTTCGCCGGCATCGGCGTCGGCGCCGCGCTGACCGGCCTGCGCCCCATCGTCGAGTTCATGACCTTCAACTTCGCCATGCAGGCGATCGACCAGATCATCAACTCCGCCGCCAAGACGCTCTACATGTCCGGCGGTCAGATGGGCTGCCCGATCGTCTTCCGCGGCCCCAACGGCGCGGCCGCCCGCGTCGGCGCCCAGCACAGCCACGACTATGCCGCCTGGTACTCCAACGTGCCCGGCCTCAAGGTGGTGATGCCCTACAGCGCCTCCGACGCGAAGGGCCTGCTCAAGAGCGCCATCCGCGATCCGAATCCGATCATCTTCCTCGAGAACGAGATCCTCTACGGCCGCTCCTTCGACGTGCCCAAGGGCGACGACTTCCTGATCCCGATCGGCAAGGCCAAGGTCGCCCGCCCGGGCACCGACGTCACCATCGTCTCCTTCGGCATCGGCATGACCTATGCGCTCGGCGCCGCCGAGGCGCTGGCCAAGGAGGGCATCGAGGCCGAGGTCATCGACCTGCGCACGATCCGTCCGATGGACATCGAGACCGTCGTCGCCTCCATCCAGAAGACCAACCGCTGCGTCGCGGTCGAGGAGGGCTTCCCGCAGTCCGGCGTCACCGCCGAGATCGGCATGCGGATCATGGAAGCCGCCTTCGACTATCTCGATGCGCCCGTCGCCCGCGTCACCGGCAAGGACGTGCCGATGCCCTATGCCGCGAACCTCGAGAAGCTCGCCTTGCCGAACATCGGCGAGGTCGTCGCGGCGGCCAAGGCCGTCTGCTATCGCTGAGAAGGGGCGCAACCGATGCCGACCAACATCCTGATGCCCGCGCTCTCTCCCACGATGGAGAAGGGCAATCTCGCCAAATGGCTGAAGAAAGAAGGCGACGCGATCAAGTCCGGCGACATCATCGCCGAGATCGAGACCGATAAGGCCACGATGGAGGTCGAGGCCGTCGACGAGGGGATTCTGGCGAAGATCGTCGTGCCGGAGGGCACGGCCGATGTCGCGGTCAACGAGATCATCGGCGTGATCGCCGCCGAGGGCGAGGATGCGAGCGCCGCCAGCGCGCCGGCCAAGGCCGAGACTCGCAAAGCTGTCGAAGCTCCCAAGGCCGAGGCGCCCAAGGCCGCGCCGGCCGCCGCCGCTCCGGCTGCTCCCGCGGCCGCGCCGGCCGCGTCTTCCGGCCAGCGTCCCTTCGCCTCGCCGCTGGCGCGCCGGCTCGCCAAGGAGGCCGGGCTCGACCTGTCGAAGGTCCAGGGTTCGGGCCCGCATGGCCGCATCGTCGAGAAGGATGTCGAGGCCGCCAAGACCGGCGGCGGCGCCAAGGCCGCTCCGGCCGCCGCACCGGTGACGGCGGCTCCGGCGGCCGCGCCGAAGCCCGCCGCTGCGCCGCTGGCCACCGGCCCCTCGGACGAGCAGGTCAAGAAGCTCTTCGCGCCCGGCTCCTATGAGGAGATCCCGCATGACGGCATGCGCAAGACCATCGCGCGCCGCCTGACCGAGTCGAAGCAGACCATCCCGCATTTCTACGTCACGGTGGATTGCGATCTCGACGCGCTGCTGAAGCTGCGGGCCGAACTCAACGCCGCCGCGCCCGAGAAGGACGGCAAGCCGGCCTACAAGCTCTCGGTCAACGACATGGTGATCAAGGCGCTGGCGCTGGCGCTGCGGGCGGTGCCGGACGCCAACGTCTCCTGGACCGAGAACGCCATGCTCAAGCACAAGCACGCCGATGTCGGCGTCGCCGTCTCGATCCCCGGCGGGCTGATCACCCCGATTATCCGCGACGCCTGCCACAAGACGCTGAGCCAGATCTCGAACGAGATGAAGGACTATGCCGCCCGTGCCAAGGCCCGCAAGCTGAAGCCCGAGGAGTATCAGGGCGGCACGACGGCGGTCTCCAATCTCGGCATGTTCGGCGTCAAGGACTTCGCCGCGGTGGTGAACCCGCCGCATGCGACGATCCTGGCGGTGGGCGCCGGCGAACAGCGCGCCGTGGTCAAGGGCGGCCAGCTCGCGGTCGCGACCGTGATGTCGGTGACCCTCTCGACCGACCACCGCGCCGTCGACGGCGCGCTGGGCGCCGAGCTGCTGGCGGCCTTCAAGGGCTATATCGAGAAGCCGATGGCGATGTTGGTGTGAGGCCGGAGAATCACCATGGCTGACTACGACATCATCATCATCGGCTCCGGCCCCGGCGGCTATGTCGCGGCGATCCGCGCGGCGCAGCTCGGCTACAGGACGGCGATCGTCGAGCGCGAGCATCTCGCCGGCATCTGCTCGAACTGGGGCTGCATCCCGACGAAAGCCCTGCTGCGCTCGGCCGAGATCCTGCATTACGGCCAGCACGCCAAGGATTACGGGCTGGTGCTGGAAGGCAGCTTCAAGGCCGATCTCGAGGCCGTCGTGAAGCGCTCGCGCGGCATCGCGGCGCGGATGAACAACGGCGTCCAGTTCCTGATGAAGAAGAACAAGGTCGACGTGATTTGGGGCGAAGCCGTGCTGACCAAGCCCGGCACGGTCCAGGTCGCGCCGACGAAGAAGCCGGCGATGCAGCCGCAGGTGCCGCCGCCGAAGAACGCCAAGGGCGAGGGCACCTACACCGCCGACCACATCATCGTCGCGACCGGCGCCCGCCCGCGCGCGCTGCCCGGCATCGAGCCGGACGGCAAGCTGATCTGGACCTATTTCGAGGCGATGGTGCCGGCCAAGCTGCCGAAGTCCCTGCTCGTGATGGGCTCGGGCGCCATCGGCATCGAGTTCGCCTCCTTCTACCGGACCATGGGCGTCGAGGTGACGGTGGTCGAGGTGATGCCGCAGGTCGTCCCCGTGGAGGATGCCGAAATCGGTGCCTTCGCCCGCAAGGCCTTCGAGAAGCAGGGCATCAAGATCCTGACCTCGGCCAAGGTCACCAAGGTCGAGAAGGGGGCGGACAGCATCACCGCCCATATCGAGGACGAGAAGGGCGGCAAGCAGACGATCACCGCCGACCGCATGATCTCGGCCGTCGGCGTCGTCGGCAACATCGAGAATCTCGGGCTGGAAGCGCTCGGCGTGAAGACCGATCGCGGCTGCATCGTCATCGACGGGCTCTGCCGCACCAATGTGAAGGGTCTCTACGCGATCGGCGACGTCGCCGGCCCGCCGATGCTCGCCCACAAGGCCGAGCATGAGGGCGTGATCTGCGTCGAGGCGATCAAGGGCCTCCATCCGCACCCGATGGACAAGACGATGATCCCGGGCTGCACCTATTGCCACCCGCAGATCGCCAGCGTCGGCCTGACCGAGGCCAAGGCCAAGGCCGCCGGCCACGAGATCAGGGTCGGCCGCTTCCCCTTCGTCGCCAACGGCAAGGCGGTCGCGCTCGGCGAGGATTCCGGCCTTGCCAAGACGATCTTCGATGCGAAGACCGGCAAGCTGCTCGGCGCGCATCTGGTCGGGCCGGAGGTCACCGAGCTGATCCAGGGCTTCGTCGTGGCGATGAACCTCGAGACCACCGAGGAAGAGCTGATGCACACCGTCTTCCCGCATCCGACGATCTCGGAGGTGATGAAGGAGAGCGTGCTCGACGCCTATGGCAAGGCGCTGAACGCTTAGAGATCGCCTACTGACCCGATAGACCGGAGTCATCCCGGACAAGCGGCGCCAGCCGCGCCGATCCGGGATCCATGCCGGAACGCTTCAGGCATGGATCCCGGGTCTCCGCTTCGCTGCTCCCGGGATGACGGCGCCATGTGACAGTCGGTTCGCTGGCCTCTGGATTTGGCGCCGGCCGATCCGCATATCCCGGCCATGGCGCCCCGGACCCGCAAACCAAAAAATCCCGGCAGGATCGTGCCTGACGAGCAGGTCGAAATCCTGCCGCCCGGTCGCGGCCTCGTGCTCGACTGGCGCGTGATCGCGCCCACCGTCGCGCTCGGCACCGTGACCGGCTTTGCGGCCAGCCTCGTCGTCGGCGGGGGCGGGCTCCTGCGCCACGCGGTCGTCGGCCTCCTCGGCATGCTGGTCGGGCAGGGGCTGGTGCGGTTGACCGGCTGGCGCGTCCGCACCGGCTATGCCCGCCTCGACGACATGGCGATGGCCGTGATCGGCGCCATTCTCGTCGTCTTGCTGGCACGCTTCATCGCTTAGGGAACCTTTGCTCACCCGCACGGTTGTGGCCGGGCATCCGCGAGACCCGCGGGCGGACTGGGGAACAGACCACGATGGAAAACTTCGCTGCCACCATGGCCCAGCCGGGCTATGGCTTCTTCGCCACGATCTTCATCGGCATGCTCGCCGGCTGGATCGCCGAGAAGATTACCTCCTCGGATCATGGCCTCTTCACGAACATGCTCGTCGGCGTCGCGGGTTCCTTCCTCGGCAGCCGCCTGGCTGAGCTGCTCGACATCGCGATCTTCGGCTTCTGGCGCACGCTGGCTGCCGCGGTGGCGGGTGCTGTCGTCGTCATCGTGATCTGGAACGCCGCGCGCGGCCGCCGCTGACCGGCAGGGCGAGCGCGCCTGCGACAGGGCAGCCAGCGCGGCAAAGGTTGCCCTGCGCGGCCGGGACGATTAGCTAGGGATCAGGCGGCGGCCAGGGGCCGCCGCGATGGATTATGTCCCGATGGCCCTCGTCCTCGACCTGCTCAACCGCGATCCGCGCCCCAATGCCGGCAATCCCAAATCCGAGGCGGCTCCGGCCCAGGCGGAGCTGCGCCATCCGGAGAAGCAGAAGCGGCCGGAGAACCCGATCCTGCGCAAGCCGGACTGGATCCGCGTCAAGGCGCCGGGCTCGCCAAAATGGGCCGAAACCCAGAAGATCGTGAAGGCCGAGAAGCTGGTCACGGTCTGCGAGGAGGCGGGCTGCCCCAATATCGGCGAGTGCTGGGAAAAGAAGCACGCCACCTTCATGATCATGGGCGACACCTGCACGCGGGCCTGCGCCTTCTGCAACGTCAAGACCGGTGTGCCCCAGGCGCTCGACCCGCTCGAGCCTGCCAAAGTCGCCCAGGCCGTCGCCAAGCTCGGCCTGGAGCATGTCGTGATCACCTCGGTCGATCGCGACGACCTCAAGGACGGCGGCGCCGAGCATTTTGCGCGGGTCATCCGCGCCATCCGCAAGGCCTCGCCCGGCACCACCATCGAGATCCTGACGCCGGACTTCCTGCGCAAGCCCGGCGCGCTCGAGGTCGTGGTCGCGGCCAAGCCGGACGTCTTCAACCACAATCTCGAGACCGTCCCGGGCAAGTATCTGACGGTGCGCCCCGGCGCGCGCTATTTCCATTCGCTGCGGCTGCTGCAGCGGGTCAAGGAGCTCGATCCGACGATCTTCACGAAGTCCGGCATCATGGTCGGCCTCGGCGAGGAGCGGAACGAGATCCTGCAGCTGATGGACGATCTGCGCTCGGCCGATGTCGACTTCATCACCATCGGCCAATATCTCGCGCCCTCGCGCAAGCACCATGCGGTGATCCGCTTCGTCACGCCCGAGGAGTTCAAGGGCTTCGAGGCGATCGCCTATGTGAAGGGCTTCCTGATGGTGTCCTCGACGCCGCTGACGCGCTCCTCGCATCATGCGGGAGAGGATTTCGCGCGGCTGCGCGCGGCCCGCGAGGCGAAGGTCGGCAGCGGCCCCGCCAGCCGCGGCTGAGAAGGCACCGATCCGATGCCGATGTTCAACAGCGCCCGGCGGGTGCGCCACACCCCCGAGCAGATGTTCGCGCTCGTCGCCGATGTCGAGAAGTACCCCCAGTTCCTGCCGCTCTGCGAGGGGCTGACGGTGCGCCGCCGCACCCCGCAGGACGGCGGTGGCGAGGTCCTGCTGGCCGACATGACCGTCGGCTACAAGGCGATCCGCGAGACCTTCACCAGCCGCGTCACGCTCGATCCCGCCAATCTTCGGATCCTGGTCGAATATGTCGACGGCCCGTTCCGCTATCTGGAGAACCGCTGGACCTTCAAGCCGCATGAGAGCGGCTGCGAGATCGGCTTCTTCATCTCCTACGAGTTTGCCAGCCGCATGCTCGGCCTGCTGATGGGGGCGATGTTCGACAAGGCCTTCCGCAAATTCGCCGAAGCCTTCGAGCGTCGGGCCGATCTCGTCTATGGCGGTGACGCTGCGAGAGGCGCGGTCACGGCGCCTTAAGCTGTTTCTGGCAGGTTTCCCGCGACTGTTGGGAGAGCTGCGATGGATGCCTCGTCGACCCCTGTACCGAGCGTGGCGACAGCCCGCCGCATCGCCGCCACCGTGCCGGTCTACACGATCACGCTCTTCCTCTCGGCCTTCCTGCTTTTCGGCATCCAGCCGATGTTCGCCAAGATGGTGCTGCCGAAGCTCGGCGGCTCGCCCGGCGTCTGGTCGGTGGCGATGGTCTTCTTCCAGTCCGCGCTGCTTGCCGGCTACGGCTATGCCCACTGGCTCGTCGCCCGCTTCAGTCTCCGCCGCGCGGCGCTGATCCATCTCGCGCTGATGGCGGTCGTCCTGCTGGTCGGCCTGCCGATCGGCATCGCCGCCGGCTTCGAGCGTCCGCCGCAGGAGGGCGAGACGCTCTGGCTGATCGCGCTCTTCGCCGCCTCGGTCGGGCTGCCCTTCTTTGCGGTCGCGGCCAACGGCCCATTGCTCCAGGCCTGGTTCGCCCGCTCGGGCCATCCCCGCGCGATCGATCCGTATTTCCTCTACGCCGCGTCCAATGTCGGCAGTTTCCTGGCGCTGCTCGCCTACCCCTTCCTGATCGAGCCGGTGCTGACGCTGTCGCAGCAGTCCCTGGCCTGGAGTTTCGGCTTCGGCCTGCTGCTCGCCGCCATCGCCGCCTGCGCGGGACTGGCCCTGGGTGCCGTCGAGACGCGCCCCGCCGCGCCCCTCGATGCGACCGCCGCTAGGCCCGTTTCCGGCCGCCAGAAGCTCGGCTGGGTCGCGCTGGCCTTCGTGCCGTCGGGGCTGCTCGTGGCGGTGACGGCGCATCTGTCGACCGACGTCGCCTCGGTCCCGCTGCTCTGGGTCGTGCCGCTGGCGCTGTTCCTGCTGACCTTCGTGATCGTCTTCCAGAGCCGCCCGCTGCTGCGGCACGGCTGGATGCTCACGGCGCAACTCGTCTTCGTGGCGGCGCTGATCCTGAAGATGCTGTTCCAGTGGCAGATCGGCTGGGCGGGCGAACTCGCGCTGCATCTCGGATTGTTCTTCACCACGGCCATGGTCGCCCATGGCGAACTGGCCCGCCGGCGGCCCGACGCCGCCCATTTGACGGGGTTCTATCTGTGGATGTCGCTGGGCGGGGTGCTGGGTGGACTGTTCTGCGGACTGCTCGCCCCGCTGCTGTTCAACTCGATCGTCGAATACCCGATCCTGATCGTCGCGGGCCTGCTCTGCCGCCCAGGCTTCACCGGCATTCGCCTGCCCGGCCCCGTGCGGGCGGGTCTGACCGGCGCTGTCGTCGTCGGCCTCATCGCGCTCATCGTCACCGAGCAGCAGCGCAGCGACTCCGTGCGCTCATTCTTCGGCGTGAACCGGATCACCGACAGCCCGGACGGCCGCTTCCGCGTGCTCGTCCATGGCAGCACGGTCCATGGCGCGCAGCGCCTGCGGCAGGATGACGGCAGCCTCGTCGCCGGTCGTCCGGAGGCGCTGAGCTATTATTACACCGGCGGCGGCATCGCCGACGGCATCGAGGCGGTGCGGCAGGTGCGTGGTGGCCGCCTCGGCGCGGTCGCGGCGATCGGTCTCGGCACCGGTTCGCTCGCCTGCCAGACGCGGCCGGGCGAAAACTGGACCTTCTTCGAGATCGACCCGGAGGTGGCGCGGATGGCCTCCGACCCCGCCCGCTTCGGCTTCCTCGCAGCCTGTGCGCCGACGGCGCGCATCGTGCTCGGCGACGCCCGCTTGACGCTGGCCGATGCCGCGCCGGCCTCCCTCGACCTGATCGTGGTCGATGCGTTCTCGTCGGACGCGATCCCCGTCCACCTGATGACCACAGAGGCGCTGGCCCTTTATCAGAGCCGGCTGAAGCCGGGCGGCGCGATCCTGTTCCATATCTCCAACCGCAACATGGATCTCGGACCGGTCGTGACCGCGACCGCCCATGCGCGCGGCCTCTCGACCTGGATCCGGCCGACGCGCCAGACGGCGGAACTGACGGCTCTGCGCAAATACTCGCCTCATGTCGCCATGGTGGCGCGTCGCCCCGAGGATGTCGGCCTGTCGGCAGAACAGGGCTGGGTCGCGCAGCCAGCTCCCGGCCCGGCCCGCGCCTGGCGTGACGACTATGCCGACGTGATCGGGCCGATCTGGCGCAAGCTGATGCCCTGACGGCTCAGGCGCCGACCATCTCCTGCAGCATGGCAAGCGCCGTCAGCACGGAGAGCCGCCGGATCTCGTCGCGCGACAGCAGGCCGAAGCGCATCTCGCGGTGGACCGTGCCGGCGGGGCCGCTGCAGGCAAAATGGACGAGGCCGACCGGCTTGGCCGCGCTGCCGCCGCCGGGGCCGGCGACGCCGGTCACGGAGACCGCGAGCGTCGCGGCGAGGGCGCCGCGCCCACCCTCCGCCATCGCCCGCGCCACCGGTTCGCTGACGGCGCCATGGGTGGCGAGCAGCGCTTCGGGCACGCCTGCCAGCGCCATCTTCGCCGCATTGGAGTAGGTGACGAGCCCGCCCAGCACGACATCGGACGATCCGGGGATCGCAGTCAGCGCCCCGGCAATCAGGCCTCCGGTGCAGGATTCGACCGTGGCGACCGTGGCACCGTGGGCCCGGCAGGCTTCCAGCACGGCGATGGCTCGGTCCGTGGTCTCACTGTCGAACGGCATGGCGGCCTCCGGCGGGTCAGGAAGTGGCGTGCGGGGCGGGCGGCTCGGGCAGGCGGATCGTCGCCGTCGCCAGCGCCGCCAATCCCTCGCGGCGGCCGGTGAAGCCGAGCCGCTCCGAGGTCGTCGCCTTGATCGCGACCTGATCGATCCGGACGCCGGCCGTGGCCGCGATGGCCTCGCGGATGGCTTCGCGGTGCGGACCGACCTTCGGCGCCTCGCAGACCAGCGTCACATCGAGGAAATCGATGTGCCCGCCCCGGGCCCGCACCCGCTCGGCCGCGAAGCTCAGGAACCGGTGCGAGGCGGCGCCGCGCCATTGCGGGTCGCTCGGCGGGAAATGCGTGCCGATGTCGCCCTCCGCCAGCGCGCCCAGCAGCGCGTCGGTCAGCGCATGCAGCGCGACGTCGCCGTCTGAATGGGCGAGCACGCCGCGATCGTGCGCGATCCGCACGCCACCTAGCCAGACATGGTCACCCTCGCCGAAGGCATGGACGTCGTAACCAGTGCCGACCCGCACGACGAGGGGCAAGCCCGGCGCCTCGGCACGGACGAAATCTTCCGGATGGGTCAGTTTCATATTGGCGGGCTCCCCGGGGAAGGTCGCGACGGGATGGCCCGCCCACTCCATCAGCGCGGCGTCGTCGGTGAATCCGGCGCGACCCTCCGCTGCCGCATGGCGATGGGCCGACAGCAACGGCTCGAAAGCGAAGGCTTGTGGCGTCTGAACGCTCACCAGACGGTCACGCGGCGGCGTCTCGGCGATGCGGCCGGCCTCATCCAGGCGCTTGATTGTGTCGGTGACCGGCAGGACCGGGATGGCGGCCACGGTTCCGGGCCTCACCGCCGCCACGGCGGAACGCGCCAGCGCCTTGCTGAGAAAGGGGCGCGCCGCGTCATGGACCAGGACCGTGCCGCGAAAGCCCTGCGACTGCAGCGCCTCCAGCCCGAGCCGGACGGAATCCTGTCGTGTCGCGCCGCCCAGCGTCGGCTGGGCCAGCCGCTCGTCGGAGAGGCCAGCCACGGCCTCCGCATAGCGCGCCTCGTCGCCCGCTCCGATCACGACCGCGATCCGCGCGATCTCGGGCATGTCCAGAAAAGGCGTCAGCGCCTGCCGAAGAACCGGGCTGCCCCCGAGCCTGCGATATTGCTTGGGAGCGTCGAACCCGGCTCTCAGGCCGCGCCCTGCGGCGACGACGAGCACGGCGACCGGAGCTTCGATGTCATCTCTTTCTGCGGGCACGGCTCTTGGTCCTGGACGAGGTTCGGTGATAGTCGCAGGTGGCATCGCCGCCAAGCCCCGAGGCCGCTGCGATGCTGGCCGGGGGAACGCTGATGATGCAGTGCACTAATTCGCGAGGGTCCCTTGCGCTCCTGCAGCATTGTCCAATAAATATGCATAATGCAGGTTGCCTCTAATTCAGGCTCCGCCATGGCTGCTATGCTCCCTGTCACCCTGGTGTCGCGCGCCCTGCTGGCGCCGATGTCCGGAGTGACGGATATCGTCATGCGCCGGATCGCCGCGCGCTTCGGCGCCGGCCTCGTCGTCTCGGAAATGGTCGCCTCCGACGAGTTCGTGCGTGGCAGCGAGGAAACGCGGCTGCGGGCCGAGGGCGCCGGCATCTCGCCGCATGTCGTCCAACTTGCCGGCTGCGATCCGCATTGGCTGGGCGAGGCCGCCCGCCTGGCGGAGGCCAATGGCGCTGCGATCATTGACATCAACATGGGCTGCCCGGCCAAGAAGGTGACGGGCGGCTGGGCCGGCTCGGCCCTGATGCGCGATCTCGACCACGCGGTGTCGCTGGTCGAGGCCGCCGTCGCGGCCGTGAAGGTGCCGGTGACGGTCAAAATGCGGCTTGGCTGGGACGATGCCTCGCGCAACGCCCCCGAACTCGCCCGCCGTGCGGTCGCCTCCGGCGCGCGGCTGATCACCGTCCATGGCCGCACGCGCCAGCAATTCTACAAGGGCGTCGCCGACTGGGTGGCGATCCGGGCCGTCCGGGACGTCGGCGATTTTCCGCTGGTCGCCAATGGCGACATCCACGGCCTCGACGATGCGAGGGCCTGTCTCGCCCAGTCCGGCGCCGATCTCGTCATGGTCGGCCGCGCCGCGCTGGGAAAACCCTGGCTGGTCGGCGCGATCGGGGCCGGGCTCGACGGGCGGCCCGTGCCGGAACCGACGCTGGCGCAGAAGCATGCCGTCGCCCGCGAACACTATGAAGGGCTGCTGTCGCTGCTGGGCAAGGCCCATGGTGTCCGCCACGCCCGCAAGCATCTGGCGGCCTATGCCGACGAGGCGACGCAGAGCGGCGGCTCGCCCGACGCCGAGGCGCGACGCCTGCTGCTGACGACCGACGATCCGGCGCAGGCCCTCGCGGCGCTGGCCGGCCTGTTCTCTCCTGCCTGCGGCCGCGCTGCGGCCTGAACCGGGGTATTGCGTATGACGATGGCGTTCGCCGACAGCGGCGGAAAGGGCAGGGACGGTTACCTGCTCGACCCGATCGAGATGCAGGCCCTCAACGTCCTGCCGATGCCCGTGGTGGTGATCGGCGAGCGCAACGGCATCCTCTACGCCAATACCTCCGCCGAGGATTTCTTCCAGTCGAGTGCCGTCGTGCTGAAGCGCCAGCGGCTCGACGATCTGATCGCCTTCGGCTCGCCGGTTCTGGCGCTGGTCGAGGAGGTCCAGCGCCGCGGCGCCAGCGTCAGCGAGTACCGGCTCGATCTCGGCTCGCCCCGTCTGGGAGCCGATCGCATCGTCGATGTCTTCGCCTCGCCGCTGCCCAGCCAGGGCGACGCCGTTGTGCTGATGCTGCAAGAACGGACAATTGCTGAAAAAATGGACAGACAGCTGACGCATCGAGGGGCAGCCCGCTCGATCACGGCGCTCGGCGCGATGCTCGCCCATGAGATCAAGAACCCGCTCTCCGGCATTCGCGGGGCGGCCCAGCTGCTCGAGGCGACGGTTCCGGACGACGAACGCATCCTGACGCAGCTCATCTGCGACGAGACGGACCGGATCGTGAAGCTGGTCGAGCGCGTGGAACTGTTCGGGGACGAGCGTCCCACCGAGCGCGACCCGGTCAACGTCCATGACGTGCTCGACCATGTGAAGCGGCTCGCCCAGTCCGGCTTCGCGCGCCATATCCGCTTCAACGAGATCTACGATCCGTCGCTGCCGCCGGTCTCCGGCAATCGCGACCAGCTCGTCCAGGTGCTCCTGAACCTGATGAAGAACGCGGCCGAAGCCATTGGAACGCAAGCGATCGACGGCGAGATCACGCTGACGACGGCCTATCGTCCCGGCATCCGCATGCAGGTGGCCGGCTCCTCGGGCCGCATTGCCCTGCCGCTCGAGATCGGCATCCGCGACAACGGCCCCGGCGTGCCCGCCGACCTGCTGCCGCATCTCTTCGATCCCTTCGTCACGACCAAGGCGCAGGGCAGTGGCCTTGGACTTGCACTCGTGGCCAAGGTGATCGGGGACCATGGCGGGATCGTCGAATGCGAGTCCGTCCCCCGGCGCACGACGTTTCGAATTCTGCTGCCCCTGCACCAACTCCGGGCACGGCAGGCAGTTTGAGGCCTACAGGACCACAGTGAATGCCGACCGGTAACATTCTCGTCGCGGATGACGACGCCGCGATCCGCACGGTGCTCAATCAGGCGCTCGCCCGGGCCGGCTACGAGGTTCGGACCACCGGCCAGGCGGCGACGCTCTGGACCTGGGCCGCGCAAGGGTTGGGCGATCTCATCATCACGGACGTGGTGATGCCTGATGGCAATGCCTTCGACCTGCTGCCGCGCATCAAGCGCGTGCGGCCGGAACTGCCGATCATCGTGATGAGCGCGCAGAACACCTTCATGACCGCGATCAAGGCGTCCGAGCGCGGCGCCTACGAGTATCTGCCCAAGCCCTTCGACCTGAAGGAACTCGTCGCCATCGTCGGCCGCGCGCTGTCGCGGCCGCGCGGCGAGGGCGCCCGCTCCCATGCGGCCGAGCCGGACGACATCCCGCTGATCGGCCGTTCGCCGGCGATGCAGGACGTCTATCGCGCGCTCGCCCGGCTGATGCCGATCGACCTGACGGTGATGATCAACGGCGAGTCCGGCACCGGCAAGGAACTGGTGGCCCGCGCGCTGCACGACTACGGCAAGCGCAAGAATGGCCCCTTCGTCGCGATCAACATGGCCGCGATCCCGAAAGACCTGATCGAGTCCGAGCTCTTCGGCCATGAGAAGGGCGCCTTCACCGGCGCTCTGACGCGCTCCTCCGGGCGCTTCGAACAGGCCGAGGGCGGTACGCTCTTCCTCGACGAAATCGGCGACATGCCGATGGAGGCGCAGACGCGTCTGCTGCGCGTGCTCCAGCAGGGTGAGTACACCACCGTCGGCGGTCGCACGCCGATCAAAACCAATGTCCGCATCGTCGCGGCGACGAACAAGGACCTGCGCATCTCGATCGCCCAGGGCCTGTTCCGCGAGGACCTGTTCTTCCGCCTGAACGTCGTGCCGATCCGCCTGCCGCCGCTGCGCGAGCGCGTCGAGGACATCCCCGATCTCGCCCGCCACTTCTTCGGCCTGGTCGAGAAGGAGGGGCTGCCGCGCAAGCAGATCGATTCGGAAGCGATGGACGTGATGCGGCGCTATCGCTGGCCGGGTAATGTCCGCGAGCTGGAGAACCTCGTCCGCCGGCTCGCCGCGCTCTATCCCCAGGAAACCATCACGGCGCCGATCGTCGAGGCCGAGCTGCAGCCGGCGACCTCCAACACGGGTTTTGCCGGCAATGCCGGCCCGGAGCGCGCGGAAACCCTGTCGGGGTCGGTCGAGCGGCATCTCAACCAGTATTTCGGTGGATTCGGCGAGAACATCCCGCCGCCGGGCCTCTATCACCGCATCCTGCGCGAGGTGGAGCCGCCGCTGATCGCTGCCGCCCTGGCCGCCACCCGCGGCAACCAGATCCGTGCGGCGGAGCTGCTCGGCCTCAACCGCAACACGCTGCGCAAGAAAATTCGCGAACTCGACATGCAGGTCGTGCGTTCGCCGCGCTGACGAAAGGCGGTCCGCCGCCTTTCATATGTCATATTTTGACAACACCGTTGCGGCGGCGCATCAGTGCCGCAGCGCGGCCGGACTCATCCGTGTCCGTCGGCCGCCCGGGAGTTGTCTGCCATCGTGTCTGCCTCTTCGAGCGACGTCAGGATCGTGCCGCGAGCCGACGACACGCCACGCCGCGTTTCGGGCTGGCTCGGCGCGACCGTCGTCGTCTTCGCGCTGGTCTCGGCGCTCGTCACCTTCCTCGTCCTCTCGGGCGTCACGCCGGTGGTGCCGGTTCATGAGGTCGTCGTCGGGGTCTTCGTCCTCAACGGTCTCCTGATCCTCCTGCTGCTGGTCGTCGTCGCCTTCGAGACCTCGGTGCTGATCCGCGCCCGCCGCGCCGGCGCCGCAGCCGCCGGGCTGCATGTCCGCATCGTCGGCCTGTTCAGCATCATCGCCGCGCTGCCGGCGGTCCTGGTCGCCATCATCGCGACGGTGACGATCGAGCGCGGGCTGGAACCGTGGTTTTCGGACCGCATGCGCGATGCGGTGTTCCGCTCGGTCGAGGTGGCGGACGCTTATGCCAGCTCGCAATGCCAGTCGCTCGGCCGCGAGATCCGTCTTCTTGCGGATGATCTCACGCGCGCCCGCGCCGCCTACGACGTCGACCGGAAGTGGTTCGAGACCTTCCTGACGGTGCGGGCCACGGCGCTGGGCGTCCCCGTCGCGGCGATCATGCAGCCGCCCCACAAGGTGCTGGTGCGCGCCAATATCGACGTGCTGCGCAACGCGCCAAGGCCGGACGCCGCCGCCTTCGAGGATGCGCAATCCTCGCCCGATCCGATCTGCGTGCTGCCCGCGAGCGGGCGCATCTTCGGCGCACTGGTCAAGCTGCCCTCCTATGACGACGCCTTCCTGCACATCGCCCGACAGGTCGATCCGCTGGCGGTCGAGTTCCCGGCCTTCGCACGCTCGGCGGCGGCGGAGTATCTCTCGATCGATGCGCGCCGGAAGGGCGTCCAGATTGCCTTTGCCTCGATGTACGGGCTGATCGCCGTCATCCTGCTGCTCTCGGCGATCTGGCTCGGGCTCAGCTTCGCCAACGCGCTGGTCGCGCCGATCCGGCGGATGATTCACGCCACGGACCAGGTCTCGAGCGGGAACTTCTACGTTCAGGTGCCGATCCGGCGTTCCGAGGGTGACCTCGCCCATCTCGGCGAGACCTTCAACAAGATGACCGCGGAACTCCGCCGCCAGCGCGACGGTCTGGTGACGGCGAGCGAGGTCATCGACCGCCGCCGCCGCTTCACCGAGACCGTGCTCTCCGGCGTCTCGTCGGGTGTGCTCAGTCTCGACCGCGACGGGCACATCACCATCGCCAACCGCTCGGCCGAAAGCCTGCTGGGCACGGGCGGGCGCCTGCTCGGCCAGCCGATCGGCCAGGTTGCCCCCGAGATCGCCGCCTTCGTCACCGAGGCGCTGAACGGGCGCCAGCGCCAGAGCTCGGGGCAGATCGCGATCACCCGGGCCGGGCAGGACCGCATGGTCAATGTTCGTGCCGTGCGCGAGGGCGAGGGGAGTGGCGCCGGCCTCGTCGTGACGCTGGACGACATCACCGATCTCGTCTCGGCGCAGCGCACCGCCGCCTGGGCCGACGTCGCCCGCCGCATCGCCCATGAGATCAAGAATCCGCTGACGCCGATCCAGCTTTCGGCCGAGCGCATCCGTCGCAAGTTCGGCCGAGTCATCACCGAGGACAAGGAGATCTTCGACCAGTGCACGGACACGATCGTGCGCCAGGTCGAGGACATCCGGCGCATGGTCGACGAGTTCTCCTCCTTCGCCCGGATGCCGAAGCCCTCGTTGACGCAGGACGATATCGCTGAGACCGTCCGCCAGATCGTCTTCCTGATGCGGGTGGGCAATCCCGAGCTGACGATCAGCGAGAACCTGCCGGCCGGCTCGGTGCCGGCCCGATTCGACCGCCGTCTGCTCTCGCAGGCCCTGACCAATGTGATCAAGAACGCGACCGAGGCGATCGACGCCGTGCCGATGGAGGAGCGTGGCCCGGGCCGGATCGACGTCGCCTTCGAGCGGCGCGAGGACGGCAGGATCGTCATCGACGTCATCGACAACGGCAAGGGGCTGCCAGCAGACCAGCGGCAGAAGCTGCTGGAGCCTTATATGACGACCCGCGAGGGCGGGACGGGGCTTGGCCTCGCCATCGTGGGAAAGATCCTCGAGGACCATGGCGGCGGCATCGAGCTGCTCGACCGGCCGGATGCGGCCGAAGGCAAACGCGGCGCCCGGATCCGCCTCTGGTTCCCCGAGACCGGCCCCGAACCCGACGAGAACCCCGACGACGGCCGCAGCGACAATGGTCGGCATGCCGCGTCCGGACGGCAAACGCAGGATAGGATACGCGTATGAGCGCTGACATTCTGGTCGTGGACGACGAAGCCGACATCCGCGAGCTGGTCGCCGGCCTGCTCGAGGACGAAGGCTATCGTACGCGCAAGGCGAGCTCCGCCGACGAGGCGCTGGCAGCGATCGCCGCACGCCGGCCGAATCTGGTCTTCCTCGACATCTGGCTGCAGGGCAGCCGGCTCGACGGGTTGCAGGTGCTGGAGCTGATCAAGGAGAGCCATCCCGACCTCGCGGTGGTGATGATCTCGGGCCATGGCAACATCGAGACCGCGGTTTCCGCCATCAAGAGCGGCGCCTACGACTTCATCGAGAAGCCGTTCAAGGCCGATCGGCTTGTCCTCGTCGCCGAGCGCGCGCTGGAGGCGTCGCGGTTGCGGCGCGAGGTGCGCGAACTGCGCAAGGGCTCGGTCCAGGCGAGCCGCATCGTCGGCAAGTCGACCGTGGTGAACCAGTTGCGCCAGACAATCGAGCGCGTCGCGCCGACCAATGCGCGCGTGCTGATCACCGGCGAGCCGGGCTGCGGCAAGGAACTCGCCGCCCGCACCCTGCACGAGGCCTCGACCCGCGCGACCGGCCCCTTCGTCGTCATCAACGCGGCGACGATCACGCCCGAAACGATGGAGGAGGAGCTGTTCGGCGTCGAGGCGGGCGACGGTCGCTCGCGCCGCGTCGGCGCGCTGGAAGAGGCCCATGGCGGCTCGCTCTATATCGACGAGATCGGCGACATGCCGCGCGAGACGCAGAACCGCATCCTGCGCGTGCTGGTCGACCAGAATTTCCAGCGCGTCGGCGGAGCCACCCGCGTCCATGTCGATGTCCGGATCATCTCCTCGACCAGCCGTGACCTCGCCCAGCTCATCGCGGGCGGGCAGTTCCGCGAGGATCTCTATCATCGCCTCTCGGTCGTGCCGGTGAAGGTGCCCGCGCTGTCGGAGCGGCGCGAGGACGTGCCGGAGCTGATCGAGTTCTTCATGGAACAGATCTCGGTCGCCTCCGGCCTGCCGAAGCGCCGCATCGGCGCGGATGCGATGGCGGTGCTGCAGTCGCATGAATGGCCGGGCAACGTCCGCGAGCTGCGCAACAATGTCGAGCGGCTGATGATCCTGACCAAGGGCGACCCCACGGCCGACATCACGGTCGACATGCTGCCGGCCGAGGTCGGAGCCATGGTCCCGACCACGCCCTCGGGCTCGGGCGGCGAGCGGCTGATGAGCCTGCCGCTGCGCGACGCGCGCGAGATCTTCGAGCGCGAATATCTCATCGCGCAGATCGCCCGCTTCTCCGGGAACATCTCGCGGACGGCGGAATTCATCGGCATGGAGCGCTCGGCGCTGCACCGGAAGCTGAAATCGCTGGGTGTGGGGTAGCAGGGCAAGCGCGGCCTGCATGCGCGCTTGCATGCAGCGCAGGCGCTTCGCTGCCCTGCACCCTCATGTTGCACTTGCGTTGTCGGCGGACTCGGCGGTCTAATGAAGGATCGGTGTCCCGAAGCGGGCGGCATGAGCCGCCCTGCTAACGGGACGAACATGGATCGCAGGGCTGCAAGCCGATGAGCGATCCCAACAACAGGGGCTACCCATGGCCGCAGAGCGGGCACAGAACCTTCAGGACACCTTCCTCAACTATGTGCGCAAGCAGAAGATTCCGCTGACGATCTTCCTCGTCAACGGCGTCAAGCTGCAGGGCGTCGTCACCTGGTTCGACAATTTCTGCGTGCTGCTGCGCCGCGACGGCCATTCGCAGCTCGTCTATAAGCATGCCATCTCGACCATCATGCCCGGCCAGCCGGTGCAGCTGTTCGAGCCCGAGGAATCGGACAAGGCCTGATCATGGGCACCCGCAGCGATGCGGACGAGGCTCGCGCCGGCCCCAAGCCGCTCGACGCCATCGAGCGCGAGATCGCTGCCAACACCCGCGCCTTCGTCGTCGGGCCCTATCAGCAGCGTCGCGGCGCGACGGATGCGTCGCTGCGCTCCTTCGCCGCCCGTCTCGACGAGGCGGTGGGGCTGGCGGCGGCGATCGACCTCACCGTCGTCGAGCCGATCCAGGTCCTGCTGACCGCGCTGCGGCCGGCGACCTATCTCGGCAAGGGCAAGGTCGAGGAGATCGCCGAACGCATCAAGCTCGAGGAAATCGGCCTCGTCGTGATGGACTGCGCGCTCTCGCCGGTCCAGCAGCGCAATCTCGAAAAGGCGTTCGGCTGCAAGGTTATCGACCGCACCGGCCTGATCCTCGAGATCTTTGGCCGCCGCGCCCGCACCCGGGAGGGCGCGCTGCAGGTCGAGCTCGCCCATCTCAACTATCAGAAGAGCCGCTTGGTGCGGTCCTGGACCCATCTCGAGCGCCAGCGCGGCGGCTTCGGCTTCCTCGGCGGCCCCGGCGAAACCCAGATCGAGGCCGACCGCCGCATCATCCAGGAGCGGATGACCAAGATCGAGCGCGATCTCGAGGCGGTGAAGCGCACGCGCGGCCTGCACCGCGCCAGCCGCAAGCGCGTACCCTATCCGGTCGTCGCGCTTGTCGGCTACACCAATGCCGGCAAATCGACCCTGTTCAACCGGCTCACCTCCGCCGAGGTGCTGGCGCAGGACATGCTCTTCGCCACGCTCGACCCGACGGCCCGCGCGCTGAAGCTGCCGCATGGCGCGAAGATCATGCTGTCGGACACGGTCGGCTTCATCTCCGACCTGCCGACGCAGCTCGTCGCCGCCTTCCGCGCCACGCTGGAGGACGCGATCGAGGCCGATGTGCTGCTGCATGTCCGCGACGTTGCTCATGAGGACACACAGGCCCAGGCCGCCGACGTTCAGGCGATCCTTCGCGATCTCGGGATCGATCCGGATGACGGGCAGCGCGTCGTCGAGGTCTGGAACAAATCCGACCTGCTGGCGCCGGAGGAACGCGAGCGTCAGCTCGGGCTGGCCGGGCTGAAGCCCGAGGCCGCTCGGCCGGTTCTGGTGTCGGCCTTGACCGGCGACGGCATGGGGCGACTGACCGATGCCATCGAGAGCCGCATCGCCCGCACCAGGCCGGTCTACCGTTTGGCCCTCGCACCGGGAGATGGCAAATCGCTGGCCTGGCTGCACGCCAATGGCGAGATCCTCGAGCGTCGCGACGCCGAGGACGGCACGCTCGACCTGACCGTCCGGCTGCCGCCGGAGCGGGAAGGGGCCTTCGGTGCCCGCTTCCCCGAGGCGCAGCGGGAACACTGAGGCCGGCCCGCCCGGCAGAGAGGTGGCGATGACGCGCGAACTGCACTGGAGCTGGGAGGGCCAGACAATCCCGCTCGGTCTCGACGAGGCGGGCGAGGGGCCGAGCGCGCTGCTTCTGCCCGCGCTCAGCTCGATCTCGACCCGCAGCGAGATGCACCCGCTGATGCAGCGGCTCGCGCCCGACCACCACGTCATGACGGTGGACTGGCCCGGCTTCGGCGACCGGCCGCGTCCGAAGCTCGATTACACACCCGCGATGCTCCAGGCCTTCCTCGATTGGCTGCTCACGGAGATCGTGCCGCGGCCGGCGCTTCTGGTGGCCGCCGGCCATGCGAGCGCCTATGCGCTGGGCCATCTCGCCCGCCATCCCGGCACGGTCGGCCGCCTCGTGCTGGTCGCGCCGACCTGGCGCGGTCCGTTCCCGACGATGATGGAGGGCGAGCGGCCCTGGTTCGCGCGGGTGAGGGCTGCCGTCGATGCGCCGGTGCTCGGCCCGGCGCTCTATGCGCTGAATCTGAGCGGCCCCGTGATCCGCAAGATGGTCGTCGGCCATGTCTACAGCGATCCGACCTGGCTGACGCCGGAGCGCATGGCGGCGAAGCGCGCCGTCACCAGCGCGGCGGGCGCGCGCCACGCCTCGGTGCGCTTTGTCACCGGCGGGCTCGACAGGGTGGCCAGCCGCGACGCCTTCCTCGCTCTGGCGGAGAAGGCTGCGGTCCCGACGCTTGTCGTCTACGGCGCCGAGACCCCGCCGAAGTCCCGCGCCGAAATGGAGGCGCTGGCGGCGCGGCCCGGGATCGAATCGGTGCGGCTCCCGCAGGGCAAGCTTAGCCTGCACGAGGAGTTTCCGGATGCTGTCGCGGAGGCCATTGCGCGTTTCGCTCCGGGCTGACGAAGTGCTGCCCGGGCCGTCGCCGGCCCGCTCGTTCATCGCGTCTTAACGCTGGGCCGATACCCCTTGGAGCCTGTCTTCTACGCCAGCCTCCGCGGTTTCTCATGCGTCATTCCGGCCTTCACTCCCCCGCGCAAGAGATTGCCGCCGAAGCCTTTTCCGACGATGCGCCCGAGCCGCCGGCCGGGTCGGGCGGTCCGGTCTATGTCCGCTCGCGCGCCAACCCGCTCGCCCTGGTGAAGCCGGGCCAGGTCCCGGCCGCCCCGCCCCCGCCCGAGCCGCCGCAGGTCCGCTTCTGGCGCACGCCGGATCGTCTGATCGGCAGCGTCTGGGCGCGCGGTGGTGCCGAAGCGCTTCTGCCCGAGGACGAAGCCGACGCCATGGCCGGACAGCCGGTCGTGGCGCTGCCGGATGATGTCGTGATCGACGCGGCCTTGGTCGAAGATGAGGGGCGCGCGCCGACGACGCCCTTCGACCTGCTCTCCGACCACGCCTTCTGGGAGGTCGTCGCTGCCGAGATGGCCGAGGAGGAGGCCGGCGGCCAGGCCGCGGCACCGCCGCAGGCCGAGATGGCGATAGCCTCTCCGCCGCCCCGTCCTGTAGAGCCGATGGTCGCGAAGCCCTCGGCCCGCAACACGGTTCAGCGGATCGCGCCGCAGCCGGCGGCGTCCGTCCGGGTCGTTGCGACACGTCCCGTCGCGCCCGTCGTGATGGCGCAAGTCGCGATAGCCCAGCCTGCAGCACCGGCGCCGGCCCCGATCGCCGAGGCAGTCTCGGCCGGGCCGGCGCGCGGTGTCGTCGTGACGCGCCGGGCGCGGGCCGAGTTGGCGGTGCCGGAGCCCGTCGCCGCCCCGGTGGCTGCCCCGGTGGCTGCGCCGGTGTCGGAGCGTGCGGAGGTCCGCATCGCGCCGCCGGCGCCCTTCGAGCTCCCCGATATCGCCATTCTCGGCGAGCCGCCGGCGGTCGAGACCGCGATTCCCACCGAGGTCCTGCAGCAGAATGCGGGCTTCCTCGAGGGCGTGCTCGAGGACTTCAACGTCAGGGGCGAGATCGTCCAGGCCTGCCCCGGCCCTGTGGTGACGCTGTACGAGCTGGAGCCGGCTCCGGGCACGAAGTCCTCGCGGGTGA
>NZ_LSKN01000251.1:0-6958 GCF_001557075.1 Methylobacterium sp. CCH7-A2 | reverse complement strand
TCCCACCCCACTGCCCGCCCTCATTCTCGTCCTCGGAGCCTGCGGCTTCGCCTCGACCTTCACGATGCGGATCATCGATCCGCTGATCCCGACGCTCGCCGGCGAGTTCGGGCGTAGCGTGCCGCAGATCGTGATGATGGTGACCGGGTTCTCGCTGGCCTATGCGCTGGGCCAGCCCTTTCTCGGCCCCGTCGCGGATGCGGTCGGCAAGATCCGCACGATCCTGACCTGCCTGCTGGCGCTCGCCCTGTTCTCGACGGTGGCGGCGCTGTCGCAGTCCTACGAGATCATGGCCGTGGTCCGCGGCGTCACCGGCATCGCCTCGGGCGGGATCATCCCGATCGCGATGGCGGCCATCGGCGACCGGGCGCCGATGCAGGAGCGCCAGGTCGCGCTCGGCCGCTTCCTGGTGCTGATGATCATCGGCCAGATGTCGGGCTCGGCCTGTTCCGGGCTGATCGCGACCCATCTCGGCTGGCGCGCCGCCTTCCTCTCGGCAGCGGGCGTCGCGGCGCTGGCGGCGGTGCTGGTCGCGATCGTGCTGAAGCCGCGCCGGAACGTGACCCGACAGGCGCTGAGCGTCGCGGGTGCGCTGGCGAATTACAGGATCGTCTTCGCCAATCCGCGCACCAAGCTGCTCTACGGCCTCGTCGTGATCGAGGGCATCCTGCTCTTCGGCATTCCGGCCTATGTCGCGGCGATCCTGTTTGAGCGCTCGGGCGTCGGGCCGGGCGAGGCCGGGCTCGCCATCGCCGGCATGGGATTCGGTTGCCTGGTCTACGGGTTGCTGACGCGTATCCTCGTCGAGCGCCTCGGCCCGACGCGGATGACGCGGACGGGCGGCGTGGTCTGTGCGATCGGGCTTGCCCTTTTCGCCTTCGACTGGCCCTGGTGGAGCGCGATCCCGCTCTTCGCGCTGCAGGGTTTCGGCTTCTTCCTCCTGCACGGCACCTTTCAGGCACAGGCCACGGAGCTCGCGCCGGCGGCACGCGGATCGGCCATGGCGCTCTTCGCCTGCTGCTTCTTCCTGGGCCAGGCGACGGGGCCACTGGCGATGGGCGCGGCCATGCATGCGCTGGGCGCGCCTGCGGCGATCCTGCTCTTCGCCGCCGCGATCGTCCTGTTCGGCTATCTCACGCCGCGGATCCTGCCGGTGCCGAGCAGCCGAACCTGAATTTCGCTTAAATGCCGGACATCGTCGAGTTTCGACGATTGACGGAACGGAATCGCAACCTCTCGGCCGCATAACGCAGGCATCTTGATCGGCTCCAGGCTCGCGACCTTGCGGTTGCATCTGTGGGCCGCCGCCAGAGATGAGAGGCTGCGATGCGCCAGTCCTACCGCGATGCCCTGCTCGGAGTCGCTTCCTGCTTTCGCCGCGACGAGGCGGGCGCCACCGTGACCATGTTCGCCTTCGCCGGCGTCGTGCTGATCTGCATGGCCGGGGTGGTGATGGACTACGGACGCCTGACCAAGGCGCATTCCGGTCTGCAAGCAGCAACGGATTCCGCCGCGCTGGCCGCCGCGAGGCTGCCCAGCAAGGACGCCGCGACGATGCGCGCAGCGGCCGAGAAATTCTTCGTCGCCAACACAGCGGGACTGGGCGGCCAGAACATTCAGATCACGAAGTTCGATTTCCAGGAATCGACGGGGACTGTGACGATCGAAAGCAGCGGCGTCCTCGACACGTCGCTGATGGCGATCGCCGGCATCAAGACCATGGCCTACAGCACGCGCGCCGCGGCGCTGAAGGAGGTCACGGGCACGGTCGAGATGGCGCTCGTCCTCGACAACACCTGGTCCATGTCGGACAGCGCCGGCGGCGGCGGCTCGAAGATCACCGTGCTGAAATCAGCCGCCAAAAACCTGATCAACACGATCCTCACGCAGGGCGGCAGCAATGTGAAGATCGGGATCGTGCCCTTTGCCGACTATGTGAACGTGGGCGTCGGTAACCGCAACCAGAATTGGGTTTCGGTGCCGGCCGATTACTCCGTCACCAACACCACCCCCGCCGTGCCTTACACCTGCACCACCGTGACGACCAAACAGGTCTGCACGAAGGGCGCCCCCAAGACCTGCACATCGACCACCGATGGCGTCGTGTCGACTTATGACTGCACGCCGCAGACCTGCGTCCAGCAGCCCGTCACGCCCTATCAGTCCTGCAGTGGCGGCACGCCGGCAAAGACCACGGTCACCAACTACAAGTGGTTTGGCTGCGTCCAGTCGCGGAAGACAGGCGAGCTCCGCCTGAACGACAGCGAGCCCACCTCGCCCTATCCGGGGTTCCTCGGCACCAGCCAGCGCTGCCTCAACCCGATCGTTCCCCTCACGTCCGACAAGACCGTGCTGACGGCTGCGATCGACAGCCTGATCATCAATATCGGTGGCTATAAGCCCTCCACCTATATTCCCGGTGGGCTCATCTGGGGCGTCAATGTACTGTCCCCGACCGCGCCCTTCTCCGAGGGCAAGGCTTACGACACCGCGAACAAGATGCCGCGCAAGGCACTCGTGCTGATGACCGATGGGGCAAACACGATGTACTTCCGCGCCTCGGACGGCACTCACCAGAATGCGACCAACAACGGGCACGTCACGACGACCAACAACGACACCTCGAAGATCTGCGAATACGCCAAGTCGAAGAAGATCGAGGTGTTCACCGTCGCCTTCGCGGTGACGGACGTCGCAGCCAAGACGATGCTGCAGGGCTGCGCGAGCAGTTCGGGTCACTACTACGACGCGACGGACTCGGCAGCCCTCACCGCCGCCTTCCAGTCGATCGGCCAGTCGCTGACCAGCCTGCGCCTCTCGCAGTGAGGCTCAGCGCCGGCCCTCGGTCAGGACGTCAGCGCCCGCGATAGGGCGCGACGCCCTGATCGGGCAGCCAAAGGCCCTTGGGCGGCTCGCCGGTCTGCCAGAAGACGTCGATCGGGATCCCGCCGCGCGGATACCAGTAGCCGCCGATGCGGAACCATTCCGGCTCGAGCAGCTCGACGAGCGTCTTGCCGATGCCGATGGTGCAGTCCTCGTGGAAGGCGCCGTGATTGCGGAAGGCGCCGAGATAGAGCTTCAGCGACTTCGACTCGACCAGCCATTTCCCTGGCAGATAGTCGATGACGAGGATGCCGAAATCCGGCTGGCCGGTGACCGGGCAGATCGAGGTGAATTCCGGGCAGGTGAAGCGGGCGAGATAGGCGGTCCCGGCATGGGGATTGGGCACGCGGTCGAGGCGCGCCTCCTCGGGCGAGGCGGGCAGACCGGTCTGCTGACCGAGTTGCAGGGTCGCGGCATCGAGGGACATGGAAGGCTCCTGAGGTTGGCCGCCTTCTAGAGCAAGGTCAGGCCGGGTGGGAACCGGTTTTCGCGGGCGCCGGTGCCGCAGCCCTCACCAGAACCAGATCGGGCGGCCGGCGACGAGGCATAGGCCGCTCCAGTAGAGGACCGTGACGGTGATCGAGGCCAGCACGATCGCGCCTGAGGGCCGGCGGTTGTCGGACCAGATCTGGAACATTGTCGTCTCCCGATGGAACAGCGCCGTTGTCGGCACCGTCAGGACCGCAAGCGGCAGGCCGTTCCGGGGAGGCAAAGTCGACGGTCGCAGGCGGCAACCGGACGACTCTCTCGGGCGATCGGGGCTTCCCGCGAGCCGGGCGCTTGGCTAGAAGCACGGCCGACGCCCTCCCCTGTGCCCGCCACGGAGCCCTTCCATGACCGCGATTATCGACATCATCGGCCGCCAGATTCTCGATTCCCGCGGCAACCCGACGGTCGAGGTCGATGTCGTGCTGGAGGACGGCTCGATGGGCCGCGCCGCGGTGCCGTCAGGCGCGTCGACCGGCGCACATGAGGCCGTCGAACTGCGTGACGGCGACAAGAGCCGCTATCTCGGCAAGGGCGTGCTCAAGGCGGTCGAGGCCGTCAACGTCGCCATCGCCGAACAGCTCGTCGCGATGGACGCCGAGGACCAGGTCGCGATCGACGAGGCGATGATCGCGCTCGACGGCACCCCCAACAAGAGCAAGCTCGGCGCCAACGCTATCCTCGGCGTCTCGCTCGCCGTCGCCAAGGCCGCGGCCGAGGCGGCCGGCCTGCCGCTCTACCGCTATGTCGGCGGCACCTCGGCCCGCGTCCTGCCCGTGCCGATGATGAACATCGTCAATGGCGGCGCCCATGCCGACAACCCGATCGACTTCCAGGAATTCATGATCATGCCGATCGGCGCGCCCTCCTTTTCGGAGGGGCTGCGGATGGGCTCGGAGATCTTCCACACGCTGAAGAAGAAGCTGCACGACGCCGGCCACAACACCAATGTCGGCGACGAGGGCGGCTTCGCCCCCAACATCAAGTCGGCGGAAGCCGCGCTCGACTTCGTCATGTCCGCGATCGAGGCCGCCGGCTACAAGCCGGGCGAGGACATCGCGCTCGCACTCGACTGTGCCGCGACCGAGTTCTTCAAGGACGGGTCTTACGTCTATGAGGGCGAGCGCAAGACGCGCGATCCCAAGGCGCAGGCGAAGTATCTCGCCAAGCTCGTCGGCAACTATCCGATCGTCTCGATCGAGGACGGCATGTCCGAGGACGACTGGGAGGGCTGGAAGGCGCTGACCGACCTCGTCGGCTCCAAGTGCCAGCTCGTCGGCGACGATCTCTTCGTGACCAACGTCACCCGCCTGTCGCAGGGCATCAAGGGCAAGACGGCCAACTCGATCCTGGTCAAGGTCAACCAGATCGGCTCGCTGACCGAGACGCTGGCGGCCGTCGAGATGGCGCAGCGCGCCGGCTACACCGCCGTGATGTCCCACCGCTCGGGCGAGACCGAGGATTCGACCATCGCCGACCTCTCGGTCGCGACGAATTGCGGGCAGATCAAGACCGGCTCGCTCGCCCGTTCGGACCGGACCGCCAAGTACAACCAGCTCCTGCGCATCGAGGAGGAACTCGGCGCGCAGGCGATCTATGCTGGCCGCAGCGCGCTGAAGGCCCTCGCCTGAGCCGTCACAGGCGCGGCAGCAGGCTGGAGGCGCGCGACAGCGTCCAGATGCCGGCCGCGCCGACGACACCGACCGCCCCGGACATCGCGTCGCCGACGCGGGCGACCGGGGTGGGCAGCGCCACCCCCAGAACCTTCAATGAGGACTGGGACGGGGCTGCCGCGGCCTGAACGGCCGGTGTGATCGGGAGGGGAGCGGCCTCCGCGGTCACCACCGCACGCTCGACGACGGGGCGACGCGGCGGGGACGGCGGAACCGTCACCGCTGCCTGCGCCTGCGCAACATGCAGCCGCGGCTCGGCGGTGACAGGCCGCTCCTGCCGCAGAGCGGTGACCGGGGTCGCGGGCTGCTTCCAGTCGAGCGACATCGGCATGACGATCGCCGCCGGGCTGATCAGCCCCTGTGACGCCCGCAGCGGCGCCTCGCTTCCCGCCGCATCCTGATGGCGCTCGCGGATCTTGCCGTCCGACGCCACCGGCGAGACCCAGCGTTCCTGCCGCGCAACCGCCGTATCCGTCTGCGCGGAGGCGCCGAAGAACGGCAGCGGAGTGCCCGACGGCAGGGCCAGCACGACCGCCGCCAGCGCTGAGGCGGCGACCGAGACGGTCGCCTGGGTTCCGACGCCGCGCAGGAATTTGGCCGTGGCCGTGAAGACCGAATCCGTCATGTCCGACTTTCCTCCGTGAACGGAGCCACAAGACCACCGGCGCCTGGCACCCACGGGGCCGAAGCAGGGAGCAATTGCGGCGTTTCGTCTCGTATTGTTTCCGGACCCATGCGCCGGGCACGCGGCAACGCGGATTTCGCGCGGGGGCCATGCGGCCCATGCGCTATCGCCGGGGGGCTGAACCGGGCGATACCGGCTGATGCACCAGACCGCGCCCCTGTCGGAAGCCGCCCGCCTGCGAGACCGGCGCCTGTGGCGGCTGGCCTTCGCCGGCATGGTTCTGGCGATGCTGATCTTCGGCTCGAATTTCGTGGTCAGCCGGCATGCGGTGCTGAACGGCCTGACCTCACATGATCTCCTCGCCCTGCGCTTCGGCATCGCGGGCCTGCTGCTGCTGCCGGGCTTCGTCGCCGGAGGCCTGAAGAGCTGCAACGAGATCGGCTGGGGTCGCGGCGTGCTGCTCGCGGTGATGAGCGGCTTCCCGATGAGCTATCTGCTGCTGACCGGCGTGACCTATGCGCCGGCCGCCCATGGCGCGACCATCGGGCCCGGCCTCGTGACGGTGATCTCGATCATCGGCAGCGTCGCCCTGTTCGGCGCCATCATCACGCGCCAGCTCATCGTCGGCATCGTCGCCGTGCTGCTCGGCCTGACCTGCCTCGGCATTGCCGGCACGACCCACACCAACCCCTCGATCCTGTTCGGTGATCTCTGCTTCGTCGGCGTCGGGCTGATCTGGGGGATGTATCCGCTGCTGGTCCAGCTCTGGCGGCTCGACCCCTTGAAGGCGACGAGCGTCGTCGCGGTGCTGTCGATGGCCTATCTGCCGTTCTACGCGCTGTTCTTCTTCCGCGGCTTCGACGTCGCGCCCTGGTGGGTCATCGTGCTGCACGGCATCAACCAGGGCGTGCTGAACGTCATCCTCGGGCTCTGGCTGTGGAGCGTCGCAGCGCGGCGGATGGGGCCGGCGGTAGCCGGGCGCTTCCCGCCGACGATCCCGATCATCGGCACGCTGCTCGCCATCCCCGTGCTGGGCGAAATTCCGAGCGGGCTTCAGGTCGCCGGCATCGGCCTGATCATCGCGGGCCTGTTCGTGGCATCCTGGCGGCGCTCACCGCGCCCGGCGGCTTAGCCGCATCACGCCGAGATTCCAGCCGATCGCGATGGCGAGCGCGAGACTGAGCGCGGCGGCCGAGCCGAGCGGGACGGCCGTCAGATGCAGCGCCGCCAGCGCGAGACCGAAGCCGATCAGCGGGAGCGCGCCATTGGCGAGAACGGCGGCCGTGGCGGG
>NZ_LSKN01000250.1:0-846 GCF_001557075.1 Methylobacterium sp. CCH7-A2 | reverse complement strand
AACAGGTCCGAGAGCACGTCGATGACGTCGATCGCCTTCAACCTTCGATCGATGCGGATCGCCAGGCATTCATGCGTGAACTCGTCGATGATGTTGAGCATGCGATATTTTTTCTCCCATCATGAGTGCGGTCCTCGACAAAGTCGTAGGACCACACGTGATTGGGCCGCTCGGCACGCAGGCGGATGCAGGGTCCGTCCGCAAGCCAAAGACGGCCGCGCTTGGATTGTCGGGCTGGAACTTTCAGCCCCTCACGTCGCCAGATGCGCTCAACCCGCTTGCCATTGACGACCCAGCCTGCCGTCGAGCGCAGCGATCTTGCGATAACCGTAGCGGCCATAGCGGCGGACCAGTTCGACGATGTCGGCGATGAGTTGCTCCTCATCGTCGCGTCCGCGCGGGATCTGGCGCTGGGTCGAGCGATGCTGCCCGAGCACACGGCAGACCCGCCGCTCCGACACCTTCAGGGCGAGCCGGATATGCTCGATGCAGGCACGGCGACGCGCGGGGCTTACCAGTTTCCCGAAGCCGCCTCCTTCAGGATCAGCTTGTCGAGCGTCAGGTCCGCGACGGCGCGACGGAGCCGGGCGTTCTCGGCCTCAAGCTCCTTCATCCGCTTCACCTGATCCGTCTTCAGTCCGCCGAACTCACGACGCCAGCGGTAGTAACTGACCTCCGTCACGCCGATCGAGCGGATCGCATCGGCAACGGATTGGCCCTGCGAGACCAGCACATCGACCTGGCGCAGCTTCGCGACGATCTCTTCCGGCTTGTGGCGCTTCTTCGGCATGGCGGTCCTCCTGTCTGCCAAAAGACATACTTCAGGGTGGACCAATTCAACGGGGG
>NZ_LSKN01000022.1:0-629 GCF_001557075.1 Methylobacterium sp. CCH7-A2 | reverse complement strand
CATTGCCCTGGCCGAATTCGCCATGGCAGCTGGCGCATTGCGCCTGGAAGAGCTCATCGCCCTGCCGGACGGTGCCCTTGCCCGGCGGAAGGCCGACGCCGTCGGGGCGGACGTCGATGTCCCAGGCCTTGATCTCGGCCGGCAGCGCGAGGCGGCCCAGCCCGAGCGGCGCGGGCTTCGCCGGGGCGGCAGGCGTGGCTGCCGGAGCCTGGGCCCGGGCGGCCGGGGCCGTCTTCTCCACCGGAGGCGTTTTGGCGGTCTGGGCGATCAGTGGGCCGGCGCCGAGGAGGGCGAGCGCAGCCAGGCCCGAGAGCAGGACGGGCTTAAGCGATCTCGACATTCTCGGTCTCCCCGCTGGGTCGGACATGCCAGGTCTGGATGCCGTTGTTGTGGTAGATGGAGTTGACCCCGCGGACCTTGCGCAGCTCGTCCTTGGTCGGCTGGACATAGCCGGTCGAATCCATGGCGCGGGACTGGACCAGCAGTTCCTGGCCGGCCCAGTCAAAATCGACATAGAAGCGCGTCAGAGACTTCTCGAGCACGGGCCCGTCGATGCGGGCGGACTGCCAGTTCCTGCCGCCGTCGAGCGTGACGTCGACCCGCTTGATCGTACCTCGCCCGGACCAGGC
>NZ_LSKN01000249.1:0-393 GCF_001557075.1 Methylobacterium sp. CCH7-A2 | reverse complement strand
CGGCGCTGTTCTTCAGCCTGCTCGTGATCACCGTCTCCTTCCTGCCGATCTTCACCCTGGAGGCCGAGGAAGGTCGCCTGTTCGGGCCGCTCGCCTTCACCAAGACCTTCGCCATGGCGGCCGCGGCGCTCCTGTCGGTGACGCTGGTCCCGGCGCTGATGGTCGTCTTCGTCAGGGGCAGGATCATCCCGGAGAGCCGGAACCCGATCAATCGCGGCCTGATCGCGCTCTACCGTCCGATGATCCGCGGCGTTCTCGGGGCCAAGACCCTGACGATCCTGCTGGCCATGGCGGTGCTGGCGCTCAGCCTCTGGCCCGCGCGGCAACTCGGCTCGGAATTCATGCCGACGCTGAACGAGGGCACGCTGATGTACATGCCCACGACCCTGCCGG
>NZ_LSKN01000248.1:0-42567 GCF_001557075.1 Methylobacterium sp. CCH7-A2 | reverse complement strand
CAAATCATCCCGACATAAACGCCTTGCCAAAGGGGGCGTCCACATATGAATCACCATATCTGCTATCGTGATTGGTCGGTGTGCAGGGCCCGGCATCGCCGCTAGGACGATCAAGTAATCGCGCTTGGCCACCTCGGCGCTTCCCTAGAGGGTTTCGCCTCAGGCGTCCCCGGCGCGCAAAACCGAGGGGAATTCACATGAGACGATTTTTCACATCCGCGCTGGGTGCGCTGGCGCTCGCGGCCTTGATGGTCATGGGACTTGTAACGGATGCCGGCGCCCAAGCACCGGCGCCGTCCCAGCTGCAGACGGTCCTTGCGCGCGGGAAATTGATCGTGGGCACTCGCAGCTCTGCGATCGGGTTTTCTTTCAAAGATCAGAAAGGTGAACTGGCGGGCTTCGACATCGATCTGGCGCGCCTGCTCGCGCAGCAGATATTCAAGGATCCTAGCAAGGTCGAACTCGTCGTACTCTCTGGTTCCGCCGATCGCGTGCCTGCACTGGTTTCGGGACGTGTCGATGCCGTGATTTCTTCCTTCAGCCCTTATCCGGAACGCGTGCAAGTGATCGACTTTTCGGCGCCGTACGCACTGTCGGACACGGTCTTCGTGGTTCGGGCGGACTCGCCATTTCAGAAGAACGCTGACTTGGTCGGCAAGACCGTGTTGACCCGTCAAGGAGCCGATCTCGAGCAGATGATCAACGGCTCGGTTCCCGGCACGAAAATTGAAGGGTTTCCGGAGCTCTCCGATGCGTTCTTGGCCTTCCGGCAGGGGCGCGGCGATGCATTCTTCTACGAGCGAGCGGCAGCCTACTATCTCATGAAAGGCACAGGAGGACGGTTCCGGGTCATCGACGACAAGGCCAATCCAATCGCAGCCAGTGGCATCTCGATTGGCTTGAAGCAAGGTGATCAGGTCTGGATCAACTATATCAACTGGCTCCTGTACGACCTGAAGGCGAACAACAAGCTGCAGGCCTTGCACCAGAAGTGGTTCGAGACAGATGCGCTTCAGCCGAGCTGGGTGAAGCAACCATTGTAGACCGTATCGTTCATGGCGCGGCGGAGGCGTAACTCCGTCGCGCTTGTCTTTGCCAAGCTCCAAAAGGCCAACGCATGGCATACAGACTCGACTGGCTTCCAGTGCTTCAAGCGTCACAAGCCTTGCTTTCCGGACTCGCGATAAGCCTCGAGATCTTCCTGATCAGCTCGATCGGTGCCACGCTGCTGGGCCTGGGCGGCGCGAGCCTCATGCTCTCGAGACATGCGAGCTTGCGCTTTGTCGCGACCGGCTATGTCGAGCTCATGCGCAACAGCCCGAGCCTCGTCAAGATGTACTTCATCTATTTCGGCTTTCCGGTCCTGGGGCTGTTTCCGACCGCCTTCTGGTCCGGTGTCATAGCGCTCGTCCTCCACAACGCGGCCTATATGATGGACATCTTCCGCGCGGCCTTCGCCAGCGTGGCACGCGGCCAGCGCGAGGCGGCGATCAGCTTGGGCCTCGATCCCTTTCTGACGTACCGGAAGGTCCTTCTGCCGCAGGCCCTGCGCCGGGCGCTCCCCGGGCTGGGGAACTACTGGGCGGAGATGGTGAAGGATACGTCGCTGACCAGCGCGCTCTCCGTGCGGGAATTCTATTTCGTGTTCACCTCGCAGATCGCCCTCAACATGCGCACCTATGAATTCTTCCTGGTGGCGGGGCTGACCTATCTGCTCCTGACCAGCGCAGTAGCGGCGATTGCCCGTCTCTGGGAGCGCGCTCTCGCACGCGGGGAGGCCAGGGCGCGATGATGGAAGCCACATCGAACCTGGACATCGTCCTCACCCTGCTCCATGGGCTGGCCGTCACCCTTCAACTGGCTGCCGTCGTGCTCGTATTCGGCACCGCCGGCGGCGTCGTGCTCGGCGTCGCCTCAGCCTATGGCGGCGCGCCGGTGCGTCTCTTCGTCGGCGCGCTTCTCTATCTGGCGCGAGGACTTCCGCTGTTGATCCAGGTCTTCGCCATCTTTTACCTCTTGCCTCTGTTCGGCCCGACGCTCGACCGCTTTTCCACGGCAGCGGTGGCCCTCGGCGCATTTGCGGCCATGACGATCAGTGAAATCGTTCGCGGTGGCCTCGTCGCAATCCCGAAAGGCCAGATCGAAGCCGCCTATTCTCTCGGATTGAAGCGGCTCATGACGATCCGCCTGATCATTCTTCCCCAAGCTCTGAGGGTATTGCTTGCCCCGCTGATCGGGCAGTTCGTGTTCCTGGTCAAGGCTACGTCGATCATCTCCTTGTTGGGCGTGCCCGAACTGATGTTTTCGGCGCGCGAGATCATCGAGCGCGACCTCGAAGGATTCAAGGTCATGACCCTGGTCTGGCTGATCTACACAGCCGTCTGCATGCCGTTGTCGATGCTCGGGCGCCATCTCGAGCGCCGCCTGGCTATCCGCTGACCGGTCCGGCGGGAGCGCGGCGGACGCCCCCGGCGAATTTGCTCTTTTCTTGTTCCCGGAGCCGGATGAAGGCGCGCCTCGGGCTTGGCCCCCCGAACTCTATCGGAGGGTGCGGCCCCTTCGGGTGGAGGCCGGCTCGGCACCGCCGGTACGCTTGCCCGGAATTGCTCGCTCCCGGCAAAGCCAGCGCACCCCACTGACGTGTCGGCTTCTTATCGCGGTCCGCGTTCCGCTTCGCCGGAGATCGCGCGGTTGGCATTTCCTCCGTATGCTGATATTCAGTGCTCATATAATCCAGCCTGCCGACGAAACCGTCGGTGGAGAGACAGGGCGGAACAGCAAGGGAGGACGGGCCATGTGTCACAGCGAATCCGGGGGCGGTGCCGCGGTTGCGGTTCCTGACGTTGGCGATGCTTCGAGCGACGTTTCGACTGCCTTGCTCGACGAGCTGGTGGCAGCCAATCACATCCTGTTCGACCAGGGTGTCGTCGATGCCTTCGGCCATATCAGCGTCCGGCACGACAAGCGGCCGGACCGTTTCTTCCTCGCCCGCAACATGGCGCCGGGCAGGGTCACGCTCGACGATCTGGTGGAGTTCACGCTCGATGGCGAGGCGGTGAACGCGAAAGGGCGCAAGGTCTATCTCGAACGCTTCATCCATTCCGAGATCTTCAAGGCCCGACCGGATGTCCAGGCGGTGGTCCATAGCCATTCGCATTCGATCGTGCCGCTTAGCGTCGTCAGGGGCGCGCGATTGCGCCCGCTGTTCCATATGGCGGGGTTCATCGGACCAGGTGCGCCGGTTTTCGAGATTCGCGAGGTGGCGGGCGAGTCGACCGATCTGCTGATCAGCAATCGTGATATCGGTGCGGCGCTGGCACGGCATTTCTCGGAGAGCGATATCGTGCTGATGCGGGGGCACGGTTCAACCGTCGTCGGAGATTCGATCAAGCGGGCCGTCTATCGTGCGGTCTATGCGGAGCTGAACGCACGCTACCAGTTGCAGGCGATGCAGCTCGGCGAGGTCACCTTCCTGACCGAGGGAGAGTGCCGCGCCTGCGTCGACAAGGTCGAGGGGCAGATGCAGAGGCCCTGGGATCTCTGGCTCGAGAAAGCGCGCATTCGCTGCGAGGCCGTGCCCGGCTGAACCGAAAACCGTCCCGAGCTTCTGGAAGCGGCCGTGCAATTTCATCTCAATGGTTTCAGGCCGGGGGATCCGGCGATCAGGGCAGTCCCCGCCCCCGGAGGCGGCCGGGGCCTGCCGCGGGAGGTCGATGTCCTGATCATCGGCTGCGGGCCGGCGGGGCTCGTCCTGGCGGCCCAACTTGCCGCCTTTCCCGATCTCAGCGTCTGCATCGTCGAGCAAAAGTCCGGGCCGCTCCAGATCGGGCAGGCGGACGGCATCGCCTGCCGGACGATGGAGATGTTCGAGGCCTTCGGCTTTGCCGAACGTGTCGTGAAGGAGGCCTACTGGGTCAACGAAACGACCTTCTGGAAGCCCGATGAGGCCGATGCCGGCAAGATCATGCGCCACGGCCGCATCCAGGATACCGAGGACGGCCTGTCCGAGTTTCCGCATGTCATCCTCAATCAGGCGCGCGTGCATGATTTTCTCCTCGAGACCATGCGCCATGCGCCGCTCGGCCTCGAGCCGCATTATGGGTTGCGCTTCGTCGATCTCGAGATCGCGGGAGGGGATGGCGACGGCCGCCGGTCCCATCCGGTCGCGGTGAGGCTGGAGCGGGCGGGCTCCGAAGGCCGGGGGACGGTGGAGGTCGTCAAGGCGCGCTACGTGGTCGGTTGCGACGGTGCGCGCAGCGCCGTGCGAAAGTCGCTCGCCCGCAGCCTGACCGGCGACTCGGCCAATCAGGCCTGGGGCGTGATGGATGTCCTCGCGGTCACCGATTTTCCGGATATCCGCCTGAAGAGCGCCATCCACTCCGCCGAGGAAGGCAGCATGCTGATCATCCCGCGCGAGGGCGGCTATCTCGTGCGCTTCTATATCGAGCTCGACAAGCTCGCCGAAAACGAGCGGGTCTCGGCCCGCGCGATCACCGCGGACCGGCTCGTTGCGGCAGCCCGGCGCATCATCCGTCCTTATTCCCTCGAGGTGAAGGAGATCGCCTGGTGGTCGGTCTACGAGATCGGCCAGCGGTTATGCGACAAGTTCGACGACGTTCCAGCCGGAGAGGATCGCCGGCCGCGCGTCTTTATCGCCGGGGATGCCTGTCACACCCACAGCCCCAAGGCGGGGCAGGGCATGAACGTCTCGATGGGCGATGCCTTCAATCTCGGCTGGAAGCTGGCGGCCGTCATCCGGGGACAGGCCTCGCCGTGGCTGCTCGACACATATTCGATCGAGCGCCATGCCGTCGCAAAGGAGTTGATCGATTTCGACCGCGAGTTCGCCCGGATGTTCAGCGCCCGTCCCAAAACGGGGGCCGGCAATCAGGATGATGCCGTCGATCCTGCCGACTTCCAGCGCTATTTCGTCAAGCAGGGGCGGTTCACAGCCGGCACGGCGGTCCGCTACAAGCCCTCGCTGATCTGCGGCGATGGCCGGCATCAGGCTCTGGCAAGCGGCTTTCCGCTCGGCATGCGGCTGCATTCGGCCCCGGTCGTGCGGCTGGCTGATGCAAAGCCGCTGGAACTGGGCCATTGCGCGAAGGCGGACGGACGCTGGCGCCTGATCGCCTTCGCCGATGCGGGCGAGCCCTTCGACGCCGGATCGGAGCTGATGAAGCTCTGCCGTTTCCTCGACGCCGACGAATCGTCGCCTCTCCGGCGCCATACGCCGCCGGGACAGGATGTCGACGCCGTGATCGACGTGCTGGCGGTGTTGCAGCAGAACCATCGCGAGGTCGATATGGCGCGCGTTCCGGCCTTCCTGCGGCCGGCGAAGGGACGCTACGGTCTATGGGACTATGAAAAGCTGTTCTGCGCCGATACGCGCTCGGGGCAGGACATCTTCGACCTGCGCGGTATCCGCCGCGAGGCCGGCTGCGTCGTCGTCGTCAGGCCGGACCAGTATGTCGCCGAGATCCTGCCGCTGGCCGACGGGGCAGCGCTCTCGGCTTTTTTCGCCTCATCCATGCTCGTCCCGGGCGAGATCGGACCGGCGAGGTGAAAGAGAGGATGGCCGTCCGTGCTTGCGGGGGTAGACCGCTCCCGGCATGGATTGCCGCCGTTTCGGGATGAGGGCGAGGCGAAGATCGTAGAATGGCGAGCCAGAATCTCTATTCGATGCCCGGTCATCTGATCAGGCGCGCCCAGCAGATCGCAGTCTCGATCTTCCTCGACGAATGCGCATCCCTGGACATGACGCCGGTGCAATATGCCGCACTCGTCACCATCCGCGACCATCCGGGAATCGACGCGACGCGGTTGTCGGCGCTGGTCGCTTTCGATCGCTCCACGCTCGCCAACGTGCTGGAGCGTCTCGAGACGAAACGGCTCATCTTGCGCTCGGGCAACCACAACGACAGGCGCGTCAAGGTCCTGCGGCTTACGCCCGAGGGAGAGGCGGTTCTCGCTCAGGCTGAGCCCTTGGTCGATCGGGCGCAGACGCGCATCCTGGCCCCGCTGCCGCCCGAGGACCGGCAGGCTTTCATGAGCATATTGGCCAGGCTCGTCGAATCCAACAACGAGGTCTCGCGCGCGCCGTTGCGGCTGACGTCGGCCAGCTAGGGGAATTCCACACTTCTCCGAATCGCGGAACTGCTCCCGTTCCACGTTCCATCGCATTTTCTGACGCGAGCGGGTGCCGCAGTGAACAGTCTGAGCGTCATAAGGACTGAAATCGACCATGAGCATGAAGCTTGGCAGACAAAGCTCTTTTGTCTTGGACCACCAGACTGTGCCTATCCTAAAATATCAGAAGAGGTTTTGTGCTCATGAAAAAAGGGAGGACTAGATATGCCGACAATCCGTATTGAACCCGTCGAGGATCGAGCATCCGGCCGCTTCGCCATCGAGATTTACCTGCCGGCAGATGCGGAAAAGCCGCTGGTGACCACGGCACCGCGCTACAAGAGCGCTGCGGCGGCGGAACAGGATACCATCGCGATCTTGTCGGCCGCCGCGAACAACCCGCCGCCGGAAGAACCGCCCAACCGGCGGTAGTGTCGGTTCGGCTCCGCGACCGCCCGTAACGCTGTTGTCAGGCGACGACAAGCAGCACACCGGCGGTTGCGACGACCGCGGCGGCGATGGTGAGGAGATTCGGGGCGCGTTCAGTTCGCAAAAGCAAGCTGGCGATCAGCATCGACACGAAAACCTCGAGCGACTGAATCGCTCCGACTGTCGAGATCGCCGTATACTGAATTGCATAAAAGTTGGCGATCTGCCCCGCCGCGAAGCACAGCGCCGCGGCTACACCCCAGATGTTGCGCGCCATCAATGCGGAGAGGATCGCCTTGCGGCTGCGCCCGCTGACGAGCGCGGTGAGGACATAGTAGCCCATTGCAGCCATGGCTCCGACGAAGGTGCCCAGCGCTCCGTCCGGGACCAGATCGAGCCCCAGTTTGCGCGCGACGTAGGCCGAGGCATAACAGAGGCCCGAAGCCGTTCCCCAGATATAGCCCATCGGCTCGATCTGCTCCGCCGCCGGTGCAGAAGACTTTCCGCTGCCTGCGAGATCGACCGCCACCAGGGCGGCCACGCTGATCGCGATCAGCAGGAGGCCGCCGAGTTTGGCCGAGGTTAGGATCTCGCCGAGAAAGACGACGCCGAACAGCACCGAGAAAAAGGGGATGGCGCGCTTGATTGCGGCGCCGCGGATCGCGCCGAGATCTCGCACCGAGAGGAAATACAGGCTGCGGGCCAGGGCGGTCGCGAGAAGTCCCGAAAGCGCAAACCATGCGAGGCCTACAAGCGCGCCGGGCCTTCCTACCAGATTCTGCGACTCCTGCGCCGTGCTCACCCATAGGGCTGCGGAAAGGAGCGCGGTCAACCCCACCGAGAGGATGGCCCCGCCGTCGCCAGGCCCGCTCTTGCGTGCTTTGGCGATCGCCACGCCGCCGAAGCCGAAGGCCAGAACGGACAGAATCGAAAACAGCTCTCCGAGTCTCGCCGCCATAAATGTCATGGGAGAGGCGGCCTTTCTGTACCGTTGGCCGTTAGGCGAGCGGGATGAGGTAAGAATCTGGCGGGCGTGCCAAAGATAGGAAGAGGCATCGGTCGTGGCGCTTCAGCACGCTGCTGGTTTGGATCGAGCGGGCAGGCCTTTGGATGCCGGATGCGGATACAGGATGCCGCTCGCGCGAAGCTCCGCAAGGGCGCCCACTCCTATCAACGCCATGGTCCGATCGACTTCGTCCCGAAGTATCGCCAGCGCACGCTCAACCCCGGTTCGCCCCGCTGCAGCGACGCCATAAAGAGTCGCGCGTCCGAGAAGGACGGCATCGGCGCCCAGCGCCACGGCCTTGACGATGTCGGAGCCGCGCCGGATGCCTCCGTCCATGAGCACGACCATCCGTCCATCCGCCGCCTGCACCACCTCGGGCAGGCTGTCGATGGAGGCCGGCGCGCCGTCGAGCTGGCGACCGCCGTGGTTGGAGACGATGACGCCGTCGGCACCGTGCTCGTGGGCGCGCAGGGCATCGGCGCCGGAGAGGATTCCCTTGACGAGCAGCGGCCCGTCCCAGCGTTCCTTCAGCCTTGCGATATCGGCCCAGCAGAACGCGGGATTGCGCTTCGAGCGCGTGAAGTCTGCGAGTTCGGCAGCCGTGGCACCGGGCGGCAGGAACTCGGCGAGGTTCTCGAAGCGCGGCATCCCCTTGTTCAGCCAGACATTGGCCAGCCAGCCGGGGTGAAGGAGACCGTCGAGCACGACCCGGGGCGTCAGGCGCAGCTCATGCGAGAAATTGTTACGCAGGTCGCGCTCGCGCTTGCCGGCCGTCAGCGTATCGACGGTGACGATCACGGCCTGGTACCCGGCGTTGCGGGCGCGATCGAGCAACCGGCTTGCGAAGCTGACGTCGCCCCAGGGGTAGAGCTGGAACCAGCGCGTGCCTGCGCCGATCGCGGCGACCTGCTCGAGCGCGTTGTTCGACGCCGTCGACAATGCGAAACCGATGCCCGCATCGGCCGCGGCTCGGGCGAGTTCGAGGTCCGCATCCGGCCAGAGCAGGCCGTTGAGGCCGGTCGGTCCGATCATGAACGGGCCGGGGAACCGGCTGCCGAACAGTTCGACCGATTGATCGCGCTGCTTGTTGCCGGTCAGCACGCTCGGCATCAGCTGCCATCGCTCGAAGGCGGCGCGATTGTCGCGCAGCGTCGCTTCGTCCTCCGCTCCGCCGTCGAGATAGTCCCAGACCACGCGCGGCAGGCGCCGTCGCGCGCGGGCTGCAAGGTCCGCGATGCTGATCGCGTTGTCGAGAGGCATGGTCCCTTCCAATCGGATAAGGCGGAAGTCTGCGCAAGACGGGCCGTCATGAAAAACAGGTGTTCACACCGCACCGTAGCGGCGGCCGAAGGCCCGCAACGCCGCATTGACGGCGAGCGCGAGGGTAAACACCGAGATGAGCAGAGCGTACATCTCCGCCGTCCGGAACGCATTGTAGTCCTGGATGATCAGATACCCCAGGCCGCGATTCGACATCTTCACCTCAGCCAGCAGCGCGCCGATCAGAGCTACGCCGGTGGCGAGTCGCAAGCTGCCGAGCACAGGCACCACGATCGAGGGCAGATAGACCAGCCGGACGAGCTGCAGCAAGGAGGCGTCGAAGCTGCGCACGACCCGGATCAAGATCGGACTGACGCCGCGCATGCCGCCGAACGTCGCCACGGCCACCGGGAAGAACGCCGAGATCGCCGCCATCGCGATCTTCGGGCCGGCGTCGATGCCGAAGACCACCATGAGGATGGGCAGGAAAACGATCTTGGGCGCCGGGGCGAGCGCACGCACCCAGGGATCGAGCACCGCGGCCAGCAGCCGCGAGACGCCCAGAGCGATCCCGCAGAGCAGGCCGACGCTGCCGCCTATCAGGATGCCTGCGCCCGCTTCGTAAGCGGTGATGCCGAGATGCGCGTAGAAGCCGGCATCCGCAAGCTGCCGCAGCAACGCCGAGCCGATGGCCCAAAGGCTCGGCATGGCGCCGGTGAAAACGAGTCCCGATGACGAGATCGCCTGATATGCGGCCAGCAGGCCGGCGAGCGTCAGCATCCGGATCATGGTCACGGTCACGCCGCCGGACTGGGACGGGGCAAACGCAGTCAGACCGGCCGTAGCCATCGCTCCCCCCGCTCTATCAGCAAGAAAAACAGGCTGCTCAGCACGATGACGAAAACGACGGCCGAATACATCGAAGGAATATCGTAGCGATCATACATGTCGGCGACGACAAAGCCGAGACCGCCGATGCCCACGAGGAATTCAACGGCAACGATGTTGATCATCGCGTAGATCAATCCCAACCGCAAACCGACGAAGATCGTCGGAAGCGCCGCAGGCAGCACGATCTTGGTTAGGCTTTGCAGCGGCGTCATGTGGAGCGACAGCGCGAGATTGTGAAGAACCGGCCTCACTCCAATGATGCCTTCCCGAGTCTTGATGATGACCGGGATCACCGCCACGACAAACCCCATGACCGCCACAGTTACTAGGCTTCGACCGAAGAAGATCAGGAACAGCGGATAGAGCAGAATGATAGGGGCGGCGAAGGCCGCCTCCAGCCATGGTTCGTAGGCCTGCCCTAACACACGCCGACGTGCCAGCAGCGTGCCGGCGGGAACTCCGAGCAGCAGCGCCGCCGCGGTGGCCGCGAAGGTGGTGTTGAATGTCAGCCAAGTCGCGTAGCCCAGCCCCTCGTGCAGCACGAGGGCAGGGATGGCGGCCAGGATCTCGGATGGCGGCGGCATCACGAACGCTGAAACCCGGCCGGTGCGCGACAGGGCCTCCAACCCAGCGACGACCGCAACGAGCAGCCCGATGCTGCCGATGCTCCCGCCGCGCGTCATGCCAGGAACCGACCGACATTGGCCGTGAAGGCCTTAGTCTGGTCGGGCGTCAGCGTAGTGGACAACCGCTTGTCCTTGACGGCTTGCGCGATGCTGAGCTCGAGGTTGCCGATTGGGGCCAGCGCCAGCGCCGCCTTCGGATAATTGACGTCCCGCGCCTGTCGGCCGGTGGCTAGATCGATGCGGTTGAGATCGGCATACATCTGCACCGCCTCGTCTCCGGAATAGGCCCATTCGATCGTCTGCTGGATTCCCTTGAAAAGCCGCTTGAGCGAATCTGCGCGTTCGGTCAGGAACTTGTTGTTGGTCATGCCGACGCGCACGGTCTGTGAGGCAAGGCCGGGAGCATCGTTGCCACGGGCGATGACACGGAGTTGCCCAGCACGTTCTTCAGCAAGTCCAACTGTAGGCGCCGACCAGCCGACATCGATCTGGCCCGACATGACCTGGGTGAGGGTGGCGCCGGGGCCGCCGGCGCCGACCAGCTTGGCTTTGACGCCGGCATGGTCGAGCAGAGTCGCGGCAATGAGCTCGCTAGACGCACCCGGCCGGGAGAATGCCACTGTCTTGCCGGCGCAATCGGCGAGGCTCCGGATTGGGCTGTCTGAGCGCACATACCAGAACAGGTCACTTGAGCCGGTCATCGCGGCGTTGGTGACAGCGATGGGCGCGCCTTTCGCGAAGGCGCTGAGCGCCCCCAGGATGCCGGGCGCCACACCGAAATCGGTTGATCCAGTGATGATGGACTGCTGGATGTCAGCGCCGCCGTCTGTCCAGATGATGTCGAATTCGAGCCCATTATCGGCGAAGATGCCCTTTTGCTGGCCGAACAGGATGAGCGTCGTATCCCAGAAGCCCTTCTGGCTGCTGACGATGCGCATCTTGTCAGCCGCATGGGCCGGCCGCGATGCGATGAGTGCGGCGCCTGCGCCCTGGAGCACGCTGCGGCGCGACGGCATGAACGATTGTTTTGGCAGTCTTGACATGCGTTTCTCTCCTCTCGATTCAGCCGGCTCTTCGGCCGGTTCCCCGTAACGCCTCGGCTTCTTTCATGCCGCGACTCGCCTCCGCGCGGAGATCTCCCCAGATCGCGGCGACGTAGCGCCCGAAGCGCTCATCGGTGACGCTATCGGAGCTGCGCGGCCGCGGGAGGTCGATGTCGAGTATCCGCAGAACCCGCCCCGGCCGATAGGACATCACCACCACCCGATCGCTGAGCTGGACCGCCTCGGTGATATTGTGGGTGATCAGCAGGGTTGTCTGTTTCAGCTCCTTGTGGATGGCGAGCACCCGGTCGCCCAGCAGTAGCCGCGTCTGCTCGTCGAGCGCGCCGAAAGGCTCGTCCATCAGCAGTACTTTGGGCTGGAAGGCCAAGGTGCGCGCGATCGCCGTTCGCTGTCGCATTCCGCCAGACAGTTCGACGGGGCGACTGTTCTCGAAGCCGGCCAGGCCGACAAGCTCGATATAATGGCGCGCACGCTCTTCGCGCTCTGCCCGCGAGACACCCTGGATCTCCAAAGGAAGCGCGACATTGGTCAGCACCGTCCGCCAGGGCAGCGTAGATTCTTCCTGAAAGACGATGCCGATGTCCTTGTGCGTTCCGACATGACGCTGCCCTCCGACACGCACCTCGCCATCGTAATCGGGCACAAGCCCGCCGATGATGCCGAAGAGGGTCGACTTGCCGCAGCCGCTCGGCCCGATAATCGAGACGAACTCCCCCTTCTGCACATTCAGGCTGATGTCGCTGATCGCTAGCAACCCGCCGGGCGGATCACCATAGCGCTTCGAAACGCCCCGAATCTCGAGATCATTGGCCAAAAGTATGCTCCCACATGAAGTTGCGCAGGGCTGCCTCCACTAGCCGGCGGGGATCGGCGCAGTCTCCGTCAAGGGGGCAGCGGAACGGCTTCATCGTAGCGATCCATCATCTGGCGAGGACGCGCGCGTCAGCCCGTGAGCCGGTGCGCGGGCGAGTTCCTCCTTGCCGGAGGAGCTGCGGCATTGCGCCGGCCTGTTCATCGGCGGCTTTCCTGGAGAAATGCGGCTTCGGAAACACGTTCGAGCGCAAACGGTTCGTCGTGGACGAGCTTGGCGGCGATCAATGCCTGGTGGACCCGCTTCGTGCCTGCGACGGAGATTTCCATCTTCGGCGTCAATATGCCCAGCCTGGCAGTATCCCGGATGGCGCGCTCGGCGAGCTTCGCATCGGTTTGGAGCTCGCGCGCCGCGACCCTGATTGCGGCAGCGGGATCCTCGATGATCGCATCGAGCCCTCGCTGCAGGGCGCGCAGGGCGCTGACGAGTACCATCCGATGCCGCTCCGCCCAGCGCAGGTCCGCATTGACGCTCGTGAACTGCCAGTCGGGCACGAAATCCGCCAGAGGGCCGAGATTGCTGAAGCCGGCAGCCTCGGCCTCATAGCTTAGCGGGAACGGCTGCAGGCCAGCATCGATCTCTCCAGAACGCAATAAACGCCAGCGCGTTGGAGCACCGCCCACAGCCTTCACCATGTAATCAGAGGGCTCGAGGCCTGCGCTGTGCGTCACTTCAGGCACGAGATGCGTGGTGCCTTCCTCGTTCGACAGCACACCGATCGTCTTGCCGCGCAGATCCGCGATGGATCGGATCGCCGGTTGGGCGATCACATAGTGAGGCAGTCGACCCGCATTTCCAGCGACCATTCGCAAGCTGCCGCCTTTGAGCGCGTCGACGATAATGCTCTCGGGCGTCGAGACGGCAATCTGGACAGCGTTCTCACGCAAGGCGCCGTTAATTTTCTCGGCATTGTCGAATACTTCGATGTGGACGTCGAGGCCCTCGTCCTTGAAGTAGCCTTTCTCTGCTGCCAGCCAGACAGGGAGATAAAATATCGTTCGCGAGACGATCGCTACGTGAAGTTGTTTGGTTCCTTCAGCGGCAGCCGATGTTGCTACGACGATTCCCAGCCCGACGAACATACCCAGTAAGGTTCTCAACGATATCCTCCCGCCCGTCAGCGCCATTCCCAGCTTTTATTAGTTAGAAAACTAAGCGACATTCGCCAGAATGGCAATCGCCAGCCGACCTTTCGATCGACGAAGCGTCAGCGCGCCTCAGCCGGACGGGCAGGCAGGGCGCCCATGCGCTCAGACAATCTTGCTCCCGCACGCAGCAGGGCCTGCGCCGGCGTGCCAATCGGGGAATTGTCGAACACGCTCTCCAGCCCCACGATGGTCAGCGTCGCCAGGAGGTTTCCGGCATGCCCGAAGATGGGAACGGAGATCGAACTGATGCCGCGCAGCACGACGCCGCTCATCGCCGTCATACCCGTCTCGCGGGCCTTGCGCAAAATCACATCGAGCTCGGGCCGGTTACGTGGCCTGCCCGGCACGGGAGCTGCAGCAGCGGCACGGCTCAGCTCCTCATCGATCAGCCCAGCGGTGGCGATCTCCGGCAGATAGGCGGCGAAGAGCTGCCCGTTCGAGGAGGTGGTCACAGGCAGCACCGTGCCCGGATTGATATTGATCGTCATAGGGGCCGTGCTGCTGACCCAGCGCACCAGCGTCGGGCCGCGCGTCGTCCAAACTGCCAGCGACACGGTCTCGTTGATTTCGTCGCGCAGCGCCTCCATGACCGGTTCGGCGGCCGCAACGACGTCCAGCCTGCGGATCGCCGCCAGCCCGAGATGCAGCGCGAACGGCCCGAGGTCATAGCGGGCCGTCGCGGCATCCTGGCTGATCAGGCCCGCAGCGATATATCCGGCGAGATAGCGATGTGCCTTGGCGGCTGGCATCCCGGCCCGGCGCGCAAGCTCGGCAAGGGGCAGGGGGCCCGTCACCTCGCTCAGCGCCTGCAGCAGCGGCGTTCCAACGACCACGGAGCGCACGCTCTGCCGTTCGCTGGCGGCCTCCTGCTCCGCCGCGGCGGATTTCCTTTGACTTCCTGGAAAGGCTGCTTCTATTTTCATAATCAAATTCTACAATACGTAATGGGAGGAGGGAAGTTGGTTCATTCAGCTTCCGCACCGGGCCGCTACCGCCTCGGAGTCGACATCGGCGGCACCTTCACGGATCTCAGCCTGATAGACGACGAGACGCAGTCGATCACCACGCACAAGGTCCAGAGCACGCCGAAATCGCCGTCCCGTGCCGTCTCGCGCGGCATCGTCGAGGTGATGCGGCGGGTCGGAGCGTCTCCGGCCGATATCGGCAGCTTCGTCCACGGCACGACGATCGCGCTCAACGCCGTGCTGGAACGTCGAGGCTCCGAGGTCGCCCTGCTCGTCTCGGACGGCACGCGCGACATCCTCGAACTAGGGCGCCAGCGCAAGAGCGACCTCTTCAACCTGCGTGCGGTGATGCCGGCGCCGCTGGTCCCGCGCCGGCGCGTCTTCGAGATCGCCGGGCGCATGGCGGCCGACGGCCAGCCGATGATCCCTCTCGACGAAGAGGCGGTGGAGCGTGCCGTCGCCGCGCTTCCGCCGGAGGTCGAGAGCGTGGCCCTGTGCTTCATGAACGCCTATCTCGACGACGGCCAGGAGCGGCAGGCGGCCGCGGCGGCGGCAAGGACGCGGCCGGGCCTGCATGTCTCGCGTTCGACGCAGCTCTGGCCGGAAATCCGGGAATATGAGCGGGCAACGGTCGCGACGCTCAACGCCTATGTGCAGCCGATCATGCGCCGCTATGTCGACGAACTCGAACGGGAGACGGCCGAAATCGGCCTTGCCACGCGTCTTTACATCACCCGCTCCAACGGCGGCATCATGTCCGCCTCCAGCGCGCGTGAGCAGCCCGTCCACACCATGCTCTCCGGCCCGGCATCGGGGGTCGTGGGCGCAGCCTACATCGCCTCGCGCAGCGGCGTGACCGAGGCGGTCACGCTCGACATCGGCGGCACGAGCGCCGACGTCGCGGTGATCCGGGACGGCGCGCCGGTGCAGTCGACCGAGGCCGTGGTCGGCGATTTCCCGATCATCATGCCTGCGGTCGACGTCTTCGCCGTCGGCGCCGGGGGAGGATCGATCGCCTGGTTCGACGAGGCCGGGCTGCTGAAGCTCGGCCCCCGCAGCGCCGGGGCCTCGCCGGGACCGGCCTGCTACGGGCAGGGCGGCACCGAGCCCACCACGACCGATGCCTATCTTGCGTGCGGCTTCCTCGATCCGCAGCGCTTTGCCGGCGGCGCCATACCGCTCCGGCCGGAGCTCGCGGAGGCTGCGCTCGGCGGCGTCGCCTCCCGGCTCGGCATCAGCCTCGAACAGGCGGCGGAGAGCGTGTTGACGCTGGCGACCGCGACGATGGCCGGGGCGATCCTGCCGATGCTGACCAAGCGCGGCATCAATCCGCGCGACTTCACGTTGATCGCCTTCGGCGGCGCCGGGCCGACCCATGCCTGTCTGCTGGCGCGGGAGATCGGCATCCCCCGCGTGATGGTTCCGCCCGCTCCGGGAGCGCTGTGCGCCTATGGCGCCGCCATGGCGGACATCCGCTCGGAGCAGATCAGGACCCATCGGGTTGCGGCCGAGGCCGCCGATCCGCAGGTTCTGCGCAAAATATTCGGCGAACTCGAGGCACGGGCGCGCGACTGGCTCGCCGGCGAACGGCCCGACCTCGCCACGATCGAGATCCGCCGCTCCGCCGGCCTGCGATACCGCGGACAGGCCTTCGACGTCGAGGTCGAGATCCCGGGCGCGATCCCGACCGCCGCGCTCGACGGCCCGACCCTGGCCGGGCTGTTCCACAGCGCCTACGAGGCGCTCTACAGCAACAGCGACACGGCGGCGCCGGTCGATATCGTCGATCTGCGGGTCGTCATCGCCGGCCGGACCCATCGTCCGGAACCGCGCATCCTCGAGGAGGCCGGGCGAGGCGAGGCGCCGCCGCGCACCGGATCGCGTCCCATCGTCCATGGCGGGCAGCGGCATGCGGCCGGCGTCTATGACCGCGCCGCGCTCAAGGCGGGCCATGTCGTGAAGGGGCCGGCCGTGATCGAGCAGCCCGATACGACCACCGTGGTGCTGCCGGGATATCTCGCTCGCGCGGATCGCTTCGGCAATCTGATGCTCAGCCGGGAAGCCGCATGATGCGCACCGATCCGATCACCCTCGAAGTCCTGATCCAGCGATTCCGCTCCATCGCCGAGGAAATGGGCTATGCGCTGCAGCGCACCGGCCACACCGTCTTCGTCAACGAGACGGCGGATCTCGGCGTCGCTCTGGTGACGCCGACCGGCGAGATCTTCGGATATCCCCGCTCGATCGGCATCACGATGTTCGCCAATCTGGACTTCAGCGAACTGCTGGAGGCGGCCGGCGTGCTCGATGAGGGCGACGTCGTCATCTGCAACGATCCCTATTCCACCGGCGGCCTGTCCTCGCACCTGCCGGACATCAGCGTGATTGCGCCGGTCTGGGTCGGGGGCCGGCTCATCTGCTATGTCTATGCCTATGTCCATTCCACGGATGTCGGCGGCAAGGTGCCGGGCAGCCTGTCCCCGTCGAGCTACGACGTCTTCCAGGAGGGCGTGAGAATCCCGCCGACGCGGCTTTATCGCGGCGGCGTGGAGTGCCCCGACATCATGGCGCTGATCCTCGCCAACTGCCGCGCGCCGAAGGACAATCGTGGCGATATCCGCGCGATGATCACTGCCCTTCGCATCGGGGAGCGGCGGGTCAAGGAAGCGGTCACGCGGGTCGGCGCCGAGATCTTCGTCGCAGCGATGGCGGACGCGCTGGACTATGGCGAGGCACGGGCGCGCCGGGCGATCGCGACGATCCCGGACGGCACCTACCGCTTCAGCGACTATCTCGACGACGACGTCGCCACACGGATCCCCATCAAGTTCCAGGTCGCGCTGACGGTCCGGGGCGACGGGATGGTGATCGATTTCACGGGGTCGGACCCGCAGGTCCGCTCGGCCTTCAACATCTATTCCAAGGGCAAGCCGCATCCCTGGCTGATCTACAAGACGATGTTCCTGCTGCTGACGCTGCAGCCGGACATTCCCGTGAATGCCGGCATGATGCGGCCGGTCTCCGTGGTCGCGCCGGCCGGTTCCGTGGTCAACTGCGTGGCGCCCGCGGCCGTGGGCCTGCGCACTACCGCGGGGGTGAGGGTCCAGGACGCGCTCTGCGGCGCGCTGGCCCAAGCGCTGCCGGAAGTCATGCCGGCCGCCGGGGCAGGCTATATCGCACCCGTCGTTTTCGCGGAGCCCGATCTCGTTGCCGGCGGCATGCGGGTGAACGTGCTCGAACCCATGGTGGGCGGCACCGGCGCTTCCTCGGCCGGCGATGGCCTCAACGCGCGCGATGTCGTCGACATCGCCAATCTGCGCAACAGCCCGCTCGAGATCGTCGAGCAGGCAGCATCGGTGCTGGTCACGACCTATGGGCTTCGGCCCGATTCGGGCGGACCCGGCCTGAATCGCGGGGGGCTCGGCGCCGTGCTCGAATTCGAGGTGCTCGGGCCGACCGGGCTCGTCACCGCCCGCGGGCAGGAGCGGCATCGCTTCCTGCCCTGGGGACTGGCGGGCGGAGGCTGCCCGGCCGGAGCGCGCGTGCTCATCCGGCGGGCCGGCGAAGCCGAATTCTCCGATCTGTGGAAGATCGACGCGCTCGAGGTGTCGGCGGGAGACACGCTGCGGATCCTGACGCCGGGCGGCGGCGGTTATGGCTGCCCCTTCGAGCGCGAACCGGAGCGCGTGCTGGAGGATGTGCTGGATGGTTTCGTCACGCGGGAGGGAGCCGGGCGGGACTACGGCGTGGTCCTGGCCGGCGAGGCGGTCGACCGCGCGGCGACGGCTTGCCTGCGTGCGAACAGGCCGGCGGCCGCGGGGTTGTTCACATTCGGGAAGGAGCGCGAGGCCTATGAGGCCGGTTGGAGCCAGCCGGTCTGGGACCGCTTCAGCGCTCTTCTCTTCGCGCTGCCGCCGATGCTGCGGAGCGACGCGCGCCGTCGCCTGTGGGAGGATCTCGACCGGCGGCGGGCCGATGGCGCCGCGCTCACGCCCGAGGTCGTGAGCGAGCGATGGGAGAGGCTGCGTCGTCCGGCACGGGCTCGAACCGCCGTTCCATTCCGCGGAGAGGGCATCGCATGACGACGTTCGACCGCGACGTCATCCGCTATGGCTGGCGCGGCCGGCTCGGCATGCTGCTGCCCTCCGGGAACGTCGCCGCCGAACCGCAGCTTCAGGCGATGCTCCCCGATGGCGTCAGCCTGCACACGACGCGATTGCGCCTGACCGGCAGCAGCGATGAGCAGTTGCGGGCCATGACGGACAATGTCGAGGAGGCGGCCGGCCTGCTCGGCGATGCCGGCGTCGATCTGATCCTGTTCCACTGCACGGCCGTCTCGACATGGGACGCGGCCGCGGAGGAGCCGCTGATCGCCAGGATAAGCAAGGCGGCCGGGTGCCCTGCCACGGCGACCTCGCGGGCGCTGATCGGCGCCTTGCGGGCGCTTTCGGCACGCCGCCTCGTGCTCGTTTCGCCCTATATCGACGCGATCAACCGGCGCGAGGCCGCTTTTCTCACCGCGCATGGCTGCGAGACGCTGAGTGCCGTCGGGCTCGGCATCGACAGTCCGCAGGACATGGTCCGGGTCGATCCCGGCGACTGGTACCGGCTGGTGCGCGCCAACCGGCGTCCGGACGCCGATGTATATTTCCTGAGTTGCACGGCGATCCGCTCCCTCGAAGTCGTCGAGGCGCTGGAACGCGACCTCGGCAAGCCGGTCCTCACGAGCAACCAGGTCGCGGCCTGGCATGCGCTGCGCGAGATGAAGATCATGGATGTCGCGACCGGGCCTGGCCGCCTCTTTGCGGCAGCGGGAGGCGACGCATGACGACCATGGCGGGATCCCAGGCCTTGCACACCGATCCGCCGCATCGTTTCGGCGACGTGCTCGTGCGCGTCTCGGGCGTGCGCAAGCACTACGGCGCGGGCGGCGACCAGCGCACTGTCGCCATCGGGGAAGCCGATCTGGAGATCAGGCGCGGCGAGTTCCTCGCCATCGTCGGCCCCTCGGGCTGTGGCAAGTCGACCCTGCTGCAGATCATCGCGGGCCTGTCCGAGGCGAGCGCCGGCGAGGTTACGCTGGACGGCCGGCGGGTAACCGCGCCGCCGCCGGACGCCGTCTATCTCTTCCAGCAATATGCCAAGTCCCTGTTCCCGTGGCGCACCGTCCGGCGCAACGTGACCTTCGCCCTGGAACACAAGCCTGTCACCGCTGCCGAACGGAAGCGCGACGCCGAAAGCCTCCTCGAAAGGGTGGGGCTGGGCGAGTTCGCCGACCACTACCCCTGGCAGCTCTCGGGCGGCATGCAGCAGCGCGTCGCCATCGCGCGCGCGCTCGCCGCCCGTCCCCGGCTGCTGCTGATGGACGAGCCCTTCAGCGCCGTCGACGCGCTGACGCGGGTCGAGCTGCAGGCTCTGATCCTCGACATCTGGTCCTCGAGCGAGGATCTGACCGTGGTGCTCGTCACACACGACGTCGACGAAGCGGTTTACCTCGCCGACCGCATCGCGATCCTGGGCCGCCGCCCGTCGCGGATCGACGACGTGATCGAGATCGGCCTGCCGCGTCCGCGGCATGCGATCGAGACCCGCGAGGATTCCGTCTATTTGAAGCATCGGCACGCGCTGCTCAACCGCCTGCTGGATCGCCCGCTATGATCGGCTTGCTCGACCGTTCGCTGCGGCTCGTCCCCGGCGTCGCCTTCATCGCGGCGCTGCTGGTCGCGATCGAGATCCTGGTGGATCGCGGCCTGATCAATCGCGTGCTGCTGCCCCCGCCGAGCGTGATCGGGCGCACGCTCTATGACCTGCTCCTTTCCGGCGAGGTGCAGGGTCCGCTGCTCGCGACGCTCGGCCTCTTCGCCGTCGGCTTCGCGATCGCGGTGGCGCTCGGCGTCGTGCTCGGCCTGCTGATGGGGACGGTCCCCTGGGTCGACGACCTGCTGGACCCGCTGGTGGAGTTGGTGAGGCCGATGCCCAAGGCGGCGCTGGTGCCGGTGCTGATCCTGTTCCTCGGCCTCGGCGTGCCGATGAAGATCACCTCGATCGCGCTCGCCAGCGTGTTTCCGATCCTGATCAACACGGTTCAGGGCGTTCGCAGCATCGACCCCGTCCTGATCGCGACGGGGCGCACCTTCGGCTGGAGCGGCGCCAGGATCACGCTGCGCATCGTGCTGCCGGCGACCTTGCCCTTCATCGCGGCCGGCTTGCGCATCTCGGTCGGCATCGCCCTGCTGATGACGGTGCTTTCGGAGATGCTGGCCGGCACCGGCGGGCTCGGCGCGGTGATCCTCGAGAACCAGCGCTCCTTCCGCATCCGCCAGATGTATGCCTGGCTGGTGCTGCTCGCCGTCATCGGCCTCGTCATCAGCTGGGGCATGACGGTTGCCGAGCGCAGGCTGGCGCCCTGGCTGGAGAAGCACCGGCGCTAGCGCTCAATTCCTGTCCACGACACCCGGAACGGGGCGGAACCGAGGGAGAAACAACCATGTCTCGCATGAATCGCCGACAGATGTCGGGATTGCTCACCGCAGCGGCAGCCGGTGCATTAACGCTCAAGGCCCCGGCGGTCTGGTCGCAGGCGAACATCACCAAAATCCGCGCCGGCGTCGTGCCGGTCCTGGATGCCGGCGCTTTCATCGCCGCGCAGGCGCAAGGCTATTTCGCGGCCGAGCGACTGGAGGTCGAGGTGACGCCGACCCCGGGCGGCGGCCCGGCGATGGCCGCGCTGGTCGCCAACCAGTTCCAGTTCGCGATGTCGACGATCACCACTATCATCGCCGGGGCGGCGGAGGGGGTGGATTTGCGCATCGTCGCGCCGACCTCGATCGCGAACGCGCCGCCGAACGACTACACCTCCATCCTGGTCCGGAAGGACGGCAGCGTCCGCTCGGGTGCCGACACCGTCGGCAAGATCGGCGCCTCGCATCTGCTGCAGAATCTGCTGTGGATCTGCCTGCGCATGTGGGTCGACCAGACCGGCGGGGACTCCGCGAAGAACGCGATCATCGAGGTGCGCTTTCCGCAGCAGGCCGATGCGCTGCTGCAGGGCCGCGTCGACTACGTCGCCAGCATCGAGCCGTTCATGTCCGCCCAGGTTCAGGCCAATCCCGACAAGCTCGAGATCATCTCGGGACTGTGCGGCAGCATGATGCCGGGAACGGTGGTCGCCGCCTTCGCCGCCACGCAGAGCTATATCGATAGGAACAGGGAGATCGTGCAGGCCTTCACTCGGGCCCATCGCAACGGGGCCGAATGGTGCGAGGGCAACAAGGGCAACCCCGCCCATGTCGAGCTGATCGCCAAGTTCACGCAATTGCCGCCGGAACGGCTGCGCGCGCTCCTGGCCTGGCCGAGCTATCCGCGAGGCGTGGACACGGCCAATCTCGACCGCATCGCCGAGGGAATGAAGCGGTACGGCATGCTCACCTCCGTGCCCAAGGCGGAAAGCTATCTTTACGAGACCGGGCGCGTGCATTGAGGGAGGAGGCGCCATGCCGCAAGGCTCCGTAGCGTCCGGCGCTCCGCTGCGGCGAGCACGACCCTCCCGCGAGGCCACGGGCTCCGCCGGGAACGGCACACTTCCGGGCCGGCGCCGCGTCAGCGGCTACCTGCTCGTGGTGCTGCTCCTGCTGGCCTGGGAACTCTCCGCGAGGCTGGGGATCGTGCGCAGCGAGAACTGGCCGCCGGTGACGCAGGCCCTGGCGGTCGCAGCCACCAGCCTCGCCGGCGGCGATCTCCTGCTCGCGCTGGTCGGCACGCTTTACCGCATGCTGGCAGGCCTCGTGCTCGGCAGCGCCATCGGCGTGCTCGTCGGGCTCGCACTCGCGTCCAGCCGCTGGCTGCGCCTGACCGTCGAGCCTCTGGTCGAGCTGCTGCGGCCGCTGCCGGTTCCGGCGCTGGTGCCGCCGCTGATCCTTTTCCTCGGGCTCGACGACGGAATGAAGATCACGGTCGTCGCGATGACGGCGTTCTTCCCGGTCTTCATCAACACGCTCGAGGGCGCGACCTCGGTGGAGCCGACCTATCGTCTGGTGGCGCGCACATTGGGGGTGCCGCCGCTGCGCAGGATGCGGGCCGTGCTGCTGCCGGCGACGCTGCCCTTCATCTTTGCCGGGATCAGGGTTGCGATCGGCCTGGCCTTCATCGTCACGGTGGTCGCGGAGATGATCGCCGGCGATGCCGGCATCGGCTACTATCTCGTCTCGATGCAATATGCCGGCCGTGCCGCCGAGATGTATGCCGCGCTGTTCCTGCTCGCCATCTGCGGCTTCGCGCTCAATGCCGGCTTCCTGCGCATCGAGCAGCGTATTCTTCACTGGAACCGCCGCTGATGCGGCCTCGCTCCCGGACGGACGGATCATGACAGGCATTTCGACCAACAGGCCGCGGCTGGTCTTCTTCGACAGCTGGGTCGATTCTGTAGCCGAGACCATGCTGCGCGATCGCGACGACCTCGAGCTGGTCAAGCTCGATTACGCCACGCCGGAAACCCGCAACTGGCAGATCATGGCAGGCGCCCACGGCTATCAGGTCCAGGCACGCACCGAGCTGCGCGAACCCTGGTTCGGCGATGCGGCGCTGATCGCGCGATGCCCGAATCTGCTGGCGATGAGCTCGACCGGCGCGGGTTACGATTATATCGATGTCGATGCCTGTACGGCGGCCGGCGTCCTGGTCTGCAACCAGGGAGGAACCAATACCGAGGCGGTGGCCGAGCACGCGCTGGGGATGATGCTCGCCCTGTCCAAGCGCATCGGACTTGCCGACAAGTTGCTGCGCCGGCCGGGCGCCGCGGTCGACCGCTACGCGCTGCAAGGCAACGACATCCACGGCAAGACGGTGGGCATCATCGGCATCGGCACGATCGGCCGCCGCTTCGCCGAGCTCTGCCACCGGCTGTTCGGCATGACGGTGCTAGCCTGCGATCCCTATCTCGACGCCGACGAGATCGCGCGCCGCCATGGACGCAAGGTCGATCTCGGCGAGCTACTGCGCAGCAGCGACTACATCTCCGTTCATTGCCCGCGCTCGAAGGAGACGCTCAACATGCTGGGCGCGGCGGAGTTCGCGCTCATGAAGCCGACCGCCTATTTCATCAACACCGCCCGCGGGGGAATCCATGACGAGGAGGCGCTCGCCGCGGCCTTGCGCGAGAGGCGCATCGCGGGGGCCGGCATCGACGTGTTCCTGAAGGAGCCGCCGCCGCCGGACCATCCGCTGCTGGCTTTCGACAATGTCCTGGCGACGCCGCATACGGGCGGCATCACCGAGGAGGCGCTGCGCCAGATGGCGGTTTCGGCGGCGGAGCAATGGATCGAACTGTTGAACGGCCGGGCGCCGCCGCGCATCGTCAATCTGGAAGCCTGGCCGAATTTCAGCCGGCGCTTCACCACCATCATGGGCTTTGCGCCGCAACTGCCCGCCTACTCCTGACGCGGCGTCTGCGCCGGCAGGGAAGGGCTGCTCAGACGCCCGCAGGAGAGCCGCCGAGGGCGACCTCCCTGCCAGAGCCCGCCGAATCGAGAATGGCCAGGCAGGTTTCCAGAGTCGCCATGCCCCACTCGCCGGAGTGGAGCGGCGGCACCCCGTTGCGCACGGCCGCGTAGAGCTCGTCCACGACCTCCGATCGCGGCACCGCCGGAACCGGCAACCTGTCGAGCCAGTTGCGTTCGTCTGCGTAGATGTGGACTCCTTCGGCCGTCGGGCGCAGATCGGCCTTGTCGCAAGAGACCACGATGTGCCCGAAATGGTTGTGACCCTCCGGGACGGGGAAGGGGCCAGCCCCGCCTGTCGAGATGCCATAGGCGCGCTTGTTCTTGAGTGCGGCTTCTTCTTCCGGCGTCGCGATTTTGGCGAGCGCCCTGCGCGCTGAGCCGTATTGCGACGGGTCCTTCTTCTGGCCGAGCTCGCCGAGCCAGCCGAGCTGCTCGTCGGTATCGTAGCGGCCGTAGCCGCTGTAGGTCAGCATAGCGCTCGCGCCATCGGCGAACGTCAGGAACGCCTGGTAGGCGCCCTCGGTCGGGCGAGCCGGATCGAACCGCGCCGTCACGGCGCGAACGGTGCTGACCCTGTTCCCCGCCAGCAGCCTGACGACATCCACCTGGTGCGCGGCCTGGCTGAACACCACGCCGCCGCCCTGGCTGGTGTCGAGCTCCTCCGGCCGTCGGGGCCTGTAGAGGAAATCCGTGAAATTCGCCGCCAGGATCATTCGCGGCCGGCCGTATACGCCGGAGCGGATCAGCTCGGCGGCGCGAAGATAGGGGGCGTCGAAGGAGTGGCTGTGGCCCACCAGGAGATGGACGCCGTTTTCGTGGGCAGCCTGGATCATGGCCCGGCAATCGGCCAGGGTAAGGGCCATCGGCTTCTCGACGAGAATATGCTTCCCGGCACGCGCGGCCAGCCGCACATGCTCGACATGGAACTGGTGGGGCGAGGCGATATAGACCACCTCCACGCCGGGATCGGCGCATAGCGCTTCGGGCGTCCCGTAAACGCGCGCGGCCGAGGCGGGCGTCGAAAAATCGGCTTCGAACCGCCGTCTCGCCTCCTCGCGCGGATCACTCGCCGCGGTCAGGCGCATCAGCGGGTGCTGAGCGAAGGTGGGCAGCATCAGCATGAAAGCGCGGCCGAGACCGACCACGCCAAGGCGTAACGGATCGCTCATCACCGTTCCTCAGAGATCGAGCACAAGTTCGTCGGATTTCGCGCGCGAGACGCAGATCATGATGTTGCGCGCACGCTCCTGCTCGGAAAGGGCCAGATCGCGATGGTCCGGTTCGCCGCCGACGAGGCGCGTCTTGCAGGTGCCGCAGGTGCCGCTCTCGCAGGAGCTCGGCAATGTCCTGCCTGCCGCGCGGAGCACCTCGAGGATCGTCTTGTCGACCGGGATCTCGTAGCGCTCGCCGCTCTTGGCCAGAACGACGGTAAAGGGCGTATTGTCCTCCGGACGCGCCCTGGCGGCGCCGAAATCCTCGAAATGCACCGCTGCGGACGACCAGTGGCCGGTCATGTCGCGCACAGCCTCCATCAGGCCGCGCGGGCCACAGCAGTAGAGATGGGCGCCCTTCGGTTCTTCCAGCACGGGCCAGAGGTCATAGGCCTGGTCCGGGTCGCCGTTGTCATGGTGGATGACGACCTTGCCGCGGAATTCCGGACCGGCAAATTCCTCGCGAAACGCCATCATCGCCGGCGTCCGGGTGAAATAATAGAGCTTGAACGGCCTGCCCCGCGTCGCCATCAAATGCCGGATCATCGACCGGATCGGCGTGATCCCGATGCCCCCGGCGATGAAGATGTAGCTCGACGGACCCTCCTTCAGGGAGAAGTCGTTGCGCGGAGGCGTGATGGGGAGCTCGTCGCCGACCCTCGTTTCCTCGATCAGGCTGATCGACCCGCCGCGTCCGCCATGCTCCTTCTTCACCGCGATGACGTAGCGGTCGAGCTCGTCAGGCCCGTTGCAGAGCGAATATTTGCGAAGCTCGCCATTGGGCACCTGCACGCCCAGATGCGCGCCCGGCGTGAAAGGCGGCAGCGGGCTGCCGTCGACCGTCTGCAGCTCGAACATCACGATGTCGTCGGCAATCGCCCGCTTCTCGGCGATTTTTACGTTAAAAGTTTGATTTTCCTCGGCCATTTTACCCTCAGCCTGCCCGGCTCGACAGGAGCTTGCATCCAGACTAATGTGAGGATTAGATATCTAAGTATTATCCGGCTGGCTAGCCCCGGCCGACGAGATGGAGGGAAGCCAATGCTGACGCATGAAGAGAACGAATTGCTGTGCCGTGTCGAGGGCGATGCGCCCATGGGGCAGTTGATGCGGCGCCACTGGGTGCCGGCGCTGCTCTCGGAGCAACTCGTCGAGAGCGACGGCGCCCCGGTTCGCGTCCGGCTCTTCGGCGAGGATCTCGTCGCCTTCCGCGATACGGACGGGCGCATCGGCGTGCTGGGCGAATACTGCCCGCACCGCAAGGCCTCGCTCTTCTTCGGGCGCAACGAGGAATGCGGCCTGCGTTGCCTCTACCACGGCTGGAAGTTCGACGTGGACGGCAAGGTGCTGGAGATGGTCTCCGAGCCGGCCGAGAGCGGCTTCGCCGACAAGGTCCAGCACAAAGCCTATCCGACCCATGAGGCCGGCGGCTTCATCTGGGTTTATATGGGGCCGAAGGACGAGATGCCGGAGTTCGAGGCGCCGCCCTGGGCGCCGACGCCCGAAGCCAAGGTCTCGATTGTGAAGATCGACCTGCCTTGCAACTGGGCCCAGATCATGGAGGGGCAGATCGATTCCGCTCACTCCTCGAGCCTCCACTCCTCCGACATGAAGCCGGCGCGCGTGACCACGGCCGGGGCAACCGACACGCACTGGACGCGGCCTTCCACCGATAAGAACCCACGAATCCAGGTGCAACTCACCAATTACGGCTTCCGCTACGCAGCTCTGCGTCGGCCAATCGCGAATGCCCAGACCCATGATTACGTCCGTCTGACCGTCTATGTGGCGCCGTTTGCCGCGCTGATTCCACCGAATTCGTCCTACAACGTCGCGACCGTGATCGTGCCCAAAGATGATGTCTCGAGTTATTTCCACTTCATCGCTTGGGGCAATGATGACTGCATCGACCAGGAGAGCTGGCGCAAGTTCTGCGTGGCGCAGGTCGGCATCGATCTCGACAAGAACTACAAGCCGATCCTGCGTAACCGAGCCAACAATTATCTGCAGGATCGTCAGTGGATGAAGCTGGGCAATTTCACCGGCGTTCCGGGCATCCCCAATCAGGACATCATGATGTGGGAGTCCATGGGGCCGATTGCCGACCGGACGAGCGAACGTCTCGGTGCCAGCGACATCGCTATTGTGCAGTTCCGCCGCGTCATGATTGATGCCGCCCGCAAATACGCGGCCGGCGGTCCGCCTATCGGCCTGATTGAACCCCATATTCCGCAGGCCAAGCTGCGTTCCTATCAGGGGATCGTTCCCAAGGGCGACGATTGGCGCCGCCTCGGCGCATCGAACGAGGAAATCGCGCTGATCGAGGGAATGGAACAGGATGAGACGGAAGCCGAGATGGCGGCTGCGGCACAGTCCTGATCCTGAAGAAGTTTAGGAAGGGCGGCCCTTGCGGCCGCCCTTTGACGTGGCGGTGGCTTGTGAGGACCCCAGGATGTTGAAAACTCAACCGGCACCGAGCGGCCGTAGTCTCTATTTCGGCGGAGAGTGGCACCATCCGAGTTCGGGCCGCTACAACCCGACCTTCAATCCAGGGCTCGATGAACCGATCGGAGATGTTGCGGAGGCCGGCGGCGCCGACGTCGACGCAGCGGTCGTCGCCGCTCGCGAGGCTTTCCGTGTCTGGCGCGACGTCGTGCCGCTGGAGCGCGGGCGCCTTCTCAAGGAGGTTGCGGCCGTGGTGCGCGCCAATGCGCGCGAGCTCGCCGCCCTCGATGCGGCGAACTGCGGCAATCCCGTGCGCGAGATGATCGGCGACGCCGCGATCGCCGCGGCCCAGCTCGATTTCTTCGCAGGTCTCGTCACCGAGATGAAGGGCGACACCATTCCGATGGGGCCGGATGCGCTGAACCTCACGGTTCGGCAGCCGCTCGGCGTGGTAGCGCGTATCCTCGCCTTCAATCACCCGTTCATGTTCTGTGCCGGCAAGATCGCGGCCCCGCTCGCGGCCGGCAACGCCGTCATCGTGAAACCGCCGGAACAGGCGCCGCTGTCATCGCTGCGGCTGGCGGAGCTCGTCCACGGCATTCTGCCGAAGGGCGTGTTCAGCGTCCTGCCGGGCGGGCGCGAGGCGGGCGCCGCTCTTGCCGGCCATCCCGGCATCGACAAGGTCGCGATCATCGGCAGCGTGGGTGCGGGGCGCGCGGTCATGCGCGCCGCAAGCGATACGATCAAGCCGGTTCTGCTCGAGCTCGGCGGCAAGAACGCGCTGATCGCCTTCCCGGACGCCGGCCCGGAGCAGGTCGCGCAGGCCATCGTCGCGGGCATGAACTTCACCTGGTGCGGGCAGTCCTGCGGCTCGACCAGCCGTGCTTTCGTGCACCGCGCCATCTACGAAGACGTACTGGCCCGCCTTCCGGCCAAGGCGAGCCACTATGTGCCGGGCCTGCCGACGGACGAAGCGACGACGATGGGCGCCCTCATCAGCCGTACGCAGTACGAGCGCGTGCTCGGCTACATCGCGTCGGCCAGGGAGGAGGGCGCGCGTCTCGTGACCGGTGGCGGCACGCCGGACGGCCCGGCCCTGAAAAAGGGCTTCTACATCGAACCGACCATCTTCGCCGATGTCGAGCCAGGGATGCGTATCGCCCGCGAGGAGATCTTCGGTCCGGTCCTGGCGATCGCGCCCTGGGACGACGAAGCTGCGATGGTGTCGCAGGTCAACGGCGTCGAATACGGGCTGACCTGCTCGATCTGGACCAACGACCTGCTCAAGGCGCATCGCACTGCGATGGCGGTCGAGGCCGGCTTCGTCTGGATCAACGAGGTCTCGAAGCATTTCCTCGGAGCGCCCTTTGGCGGCTGGAAGCAATCGGGGCTGGGGCGCGAGGAGTGTCTGGGCGAACTCCTGGCGTTCACGCAGGAGAAGAACGTTCACGTCAGCCTGAAACAGGGCCGCGCCTGAGCGGCCTGCGGGATCCGGCCCTGGTGCGATGCCGGGCGGGCGCCGCGCGCTCAACCGGCTCCCGCCCAAAGCGCCGGAGCTTGCTGCCAGACAATCATCAACCGTTCTGGCCGCCGACATCCTGTGCGAGAAGTGCGGATGTCGGCGCCTGAGCAATGAGAAGAACAACCGAGGAAAACCTGATGAGCATTCCGTTGGACGGCATCGATGTGCCGGTAGCATCCCACGATAACGGGATCTGGGGCAGTGACGCCGTCGCCGCCATGCTTCGTAAGCTCGACATACCGTATCTCGCCCTGAATCCGGGTTCGAGCTTCCGCGGATTGCATGACAGCCTCGTCAACCATCTCGGCAACGAGCAGCCGCAGATGCTGCTGTGCTTGCACGAGGAGCATGCCGTCGCCGTAGCCCATGGCTATGCGAAGGTGGCCGGCCATCCGATGGGCGTGATCCTTCACAGCAATGTCGGGCTCATGCATGGAGCGATGGCGATCTACAATGCGTGGTGCGATCGCGTTCCCATGCTCATCCTCGGCGCGACGGGGCCTTTCGACGCCGCCGAGCGGCGCCCCTGGATCGACTGGCTGCACACCGCCAAGGACCAGGCGGCGCTGATCAGGCCTTATATCAAATGGGACGACCAGCCCGTTTCTGTGCCGGCGACGCTCGAATCCCTGCTGCGCGCCGTCAACCTGACGCGCGCGACCCCCATGGCGCCGACCTATGTCTGCCTCGACGTCTCCATGCAGGAGCGACGCCTGGAGGCCATGCCCGAATTTCCCGATCCGGCGCGCTACAGGGCGCCGTCCACGAGCGTTCCGGCGAGCGATGACATCACCGCCGCCGCTGCGCTGCTCGCCGGCGCCCGAAACCCGCTCATCCTGCTCGGCCGGCTGTCGCGCGACCCGCGCGACTGGGCGCGCCGTGTCGCGCTCGCGGAGCGGCTCAAGGCGCGGGTGCTCACCGATATCAAGGTGGGCGCGGTCTTCCCAACCGACCATGAGCTCCACGCCGCCAAGCCCGGCCATTTCCTCGACGAGACGGGAGCCCGGCATATTCGCGAGGCGGACGTGATCGCAGCTTTCGACTGGGTCGATCTCGCCGGAACGCTGAAGCAGGGGGGCGGCGCGGCCGGTGCGAAGGTGATCAACGTTGCGCTCGATCACCATCTCCACAATGGCTGGAGCATGGATCATCAGGCGCTGCCGCCCGCCGACCTGTATTTGAGCGGCGACCCGGATCTCACCCTGCACCTTATCGCGGATGAGCTGGGCGTGGGTGCGGGCTCGGAGCCGGACACGCTTCCGGCCTTGCCTGCGCTGAACCTCGAGAAGCAGGCCCGGGAACTCGATGTCGTCTCGCTTGCTGCAGCGATCGGGGAGGTTTTGCGCGACGAGATCGTCTCGCTGGTGCGACTGCCGCTGGGTTGGGCCGGCGAGTCCTGGCACTTTCGCCACCCGCTTGATTATCTCGGTTCCGATGGCGGCGCCGGTATTGGTTCCGGCCCCGGCATGCTCGTTGGCGCAGCGCTTGCGTTCAAGGGCTCCGAACGGCTTCCGGTCGCCGTCCTCGGCGACGGGGACACGATGATGGGGGTTTCGGCGCTGTGGACCGCCGCTCACTACAAGCTGCCTTTCCTGGCGATCGTTTCGAATAACCGGTCGTTCTACAATGACGAAATCCATCAGGAACGTGTCGCGCGCACGAGAGACCGGCCGGTCGAAAACAAGTGGATCGGGCAGCGGATCGGAGACCCCGACATCGACATCGCAGCCATTGCGCGAGCGCAAGGGCTCGTCGGAATCGGCCCTGTAACGACCACGGCCGATCTCGTCAAGGCCGTTCGCGAAGGGGTCTCGGCCGCAAAGGCGGGTGCGTCGGTCGTGATCGATGCGCGGGTGAAGCCCGGCTATAACCCGACGATGGCCGCCGGGATGACCCGCGAAGGGTCCAAAACAGCCGGAGACTAGTCGACCTCTTCAGGCGTCGCGTAGCTGTCCCCGAAATTGCGTTGAACCGTGGCGAGATAGCCCAGGAATCTCGCCTTGTCCTCTGGAGCGAAGCCGGTCGTTGCGCGATCGATAACGTGTTCGGCGCAGGGGATCAGTTTTTTCTTCAACCCGCGCCCCCTCGGCGTGAGCCTCACGTTCAGCTTGCGTCTATCGGTATCGTCACGTTCCCGGGTCACCAGCCCGGAGCGTTCCATCGCCGCCAAGGCAGAGAGGGTTGTGGGCTCCATCGTGCCGATTCGTTGAGATAGTTCGCGCTGTGTTAGGCCGTCCTCTTGCCAAAGGGCGCGCAAGAAGTACCACATGCCGAGCGTTACGCCATGCGGTTCGATCTGCGACTGAAGATAACGCTGCATCGCACGATTAGCCATGCGCAACTGATAGCCGATGCTCGATTGCAAAGGCAAATCGTTAAACTCGACCGCTGGCTCTTCGACCCGCGCCTGATTTCTGTTTGCCATGATTTCCGGGTCTCGGCTCTAATCTAGTCCTCTATTCATGCGTGCGTTACCAACTTTCGCGCACCCACGCGGAACGTCGAGGGTACCGCACAAATGTTTGAGAGGCCAAGCGAGATAATCTTGGACCTGGCTGCCCGACCCTCATACCGTTGATGGCAAGCGGAGCATCTCCAAAACGACAACCGCGATAAAGGGAAGGGCCGACATGCTCGGACTTATCGCAATAGATAGCAATGCCTCCATTCCGCGCGCCGCACCCCTGTGCGTTTCGAAGCGCGGATTGGGCTAATGAGCGGCAGCCATTCAGAGGACGAAACGGATATGCGGGCATCCAGTGCGAAGCTGCGTCTGGCGGCCGACACGACAGATGAGATCGATTTGGTCATCCAGGACGTCTCCATGCGTTTCAATACGCGTGAAGGGACGGTGACCGCAGTTGACGGGGTGTCCTTCGAGATCAAACGAGGGGAATTCGTGTCGATCATCGGCCCGTCGGGTTGCGGCAAGTCGACGGTGTTCAACATCCTCGGAGGGCTCGTAGGCGGTTATGACGGGTCCGTCGTGGTCGGAGGCGAGCGGATCTCAGGGCCTCATGCGTCGATTGGCATGGTTTTCCAGGAAGAATCGACATTCCCGTGGCGTACCGTGATCGACAACGTCGCCTTTCCGCTAGAGGTCAAAGGCGTGCCTAAGACCGAGCGTTATGCGGTCGCGCGCAAGTTCATCGACATGGTTGGCTTGACTGGCTTCGAGCAGCGCTATCCGTCCGAGCTCTCCGGCGGCATGCGGCAGCGCGTGGCCATTGCCCGCACTCTGGTATTCGAGCCAAAGATCCTGCTGATGGACGAGCCATTCGCGGCTCTGGATGAGCAGACCCGTGTGCTGCTCGGAGACAAGGTTCTCAAGATCCAGCAGGATTTGCGTCAGACCACGCTGCTGATTACCCATAACATCACGGAAGCCGTGCAGCTGTCCGATCGGGTTCTCATCATGACTTTCCGGCCCGGCAAGGTGAAGAGGATCGTTGATATTCATTTGCCGCGTCCGCGCCAAGGCGATGTCGTCGGGAGCGACGCTTTCGGTCGTTACGTGGCGGAGATCTGGAACGATCTGCGCGAGGAGGCTTCGCGTGGTATGGCAGAGGCCGAGGATAGTGCGCGGCTGAGGGGAGCCTAAGCCGTGGGAGCTGTGAGGATCCCACCCATTGCGTTCGGCTTGGGCTGTGTCGCACTCTGCTTCTGCGCCGTCGAGGCTATGCTCGCCATCGGGGTGCTGAACCAGTTCGTAATCCCGTTTCCTTCAGCCGTTCTCGGCGCCTTCGGTCGTCTATTCGCCGAGGAACAGCTTCTACACCGGCTATTGGTTACCGGTGCGGAGGCGCTTGCCGCGAGCCTGCTTGTCATCGGCTTCAGCATCGGTGGTGGTATACTGCTCCACAAGCACCGCATCCTGAGGCTGGCCACAGAGTCATGGATCGCTGCGGCGGCGGCTGCGCCGATCGTGCTCGCTTACCCACTTTTTCTCGTCATATTTGGTCGTAGCTCGGCAACAATCGTCGCGATGGGTTTCGTTGCTGGGCTTGCTCCGGCCTTGTTGAAGACCCTTGAAGGATTCCAGGCTGTTAGGAAGACGCTGCTGAACGTCGGTCATAGCTACAATCTGAGCTCAGGCCAGTTGTTCTGGAAAATCCAGTTTCCAGCGGCAATTCCAACGATCTTTACCGGGATCCGCCTGGGCCTGATTTTCACGCTGATCAACCTCATCGGCGTTGAATTCCTGATCAACTTCGGCGGGCTTGGCCAGCTGATCAATGACCTCGCCGAGCGCTACGATCTTCCTGGCGTTTTTGCCACGATCATCTTCGTTATCCTGGTTAGCGTGGTCCTCTTTTCGGCGCTGGAGTGGATAGAGCGCTGGCTTCGCCCTTCGCGGTAATGTGCCTCGTGGTCGCAAGCGCGATGCGTTAGCTTCTTCTCGACAGGGCGCGCCGCCGACATAATCGGCGCGTCATCCAGTGCCGGAGGAGGCGAGGATCAATCTTCGACAGCTTCAATATTTCGTACGAATCGCGGAGGTCGGGAACATCACGCGCGCGGCCGAGCAGCTCAATGTCGCTCAGCCTGCCCTCGGCCTGCAAATTCGACAGCTCGAGCAGGAACTCCGCGCCGATTTGCTGCTACGCCACTCTCGTGGCGTCGAACTCACGGAGGCCGGCAAGCTCCTTCTGGAGCGCGCGCGTCGGCTGCTTCAGGACGTGGAGGAGATCAAGCGAGAGTTTCGCGGTCTGCCGGGTCATGAGCAGGAGATGCTCATACTGGGTCTGACTCCGAGCATCGTGCTGCAGATCGGGCCGGACATGCTGCTCGATGCCAAGCAGACCATGCCGAACGTGTCATTGAGCCTGGTGGAAGAGTTGAGCTACGGCCTTGCGATGTCGCTCGAACGCGGCGAACTCAACTACGCTTTCGCCTATGGCGCCGACGAGCCGCGACCAGGGGTTGAGCGCAAGGCCATTCTTATCGAGGAGCTTCTTTTCGTACGCCCGGCGACCGACACGTCCCTTCCAGAATCGCTGACGTTGGCCGAGGCGCTGACACATGATCTGGTTCAGGCCGGCGAGCGTGACATGGTCCAGCGTCTCTTGAAGAGCGCGGCCGAGAAATACACGCTGAACTTGCGGATCGTTTACGAGGCGCAGTCCATTCCTGCGATGCGAACCTTGGTGGTCCGGGGCGCAGCATCAAGCTTCATGCCCTATGGGACAGCCGTCGAGGAAATTCGAGCGGGGAAAATTGCAGTCCAACGAATTTCGGACACCCCCCTGACGCGTACCCTCTACCTGCTGAAGCCGTCTCATGCGCCGCTCTCGCGTCATCAGGACGCGATCGACAGCTTTCTCAACACGATCGTCAAACGTCTGCTTGAGTCGCTGGGACCGCTCGCGAGACGGGTCGGGGCGGCAGCGCCAAACAGCTAATATCTAACTGGCATCTCGGATAAGTCTTTGTCGCGGGCGCCAGCAGACAGCATGATCCTCGGTAAAGAGCGCGGCCGGTGGGCCGCTCGGGAGGGATCATTGTCGAAGCTTCGTCTTTCAATAGCTATTGGTGACTACGATCGCAACAGGCCGCTGCTCGATGGTGAGGTGCAAATCGATGGTGTCGATCCTGTCTTCATGAAGCTCGTGCCGGAGGAGATTTTTTTTCGTGCTTTCAGGCATGCTGAATTCGACGTTTGCGAAGCTTCGCTTTCGAGTTTCACCATCAAGACAGCACAAGGGACCAACCCCTATGTCGGCGTCCCGGCTTTTGTCTCGCGAGCATTCCGGCACACCGGCATTTTTATCCGCAACGACCGTGGCATCGAGAAGCCGCAGGATCTGAAGGGTAAGCGTATCGGTTGCCCTGAATACCAGCTTACCGCCTGTGTCTGGATTCGCGCCCTTCTTGAAGATGATTACGGGGTGAAGCCTTCAGATGTGACCTGGGTGCGGGGCGGTATCGAGCAACCCGGGCGTGCCGAGAAGATTCAGGTGTCACTGCCGTCGGACATTCGTCTGGAGCAAGCGCCTGCAGACCGATCCCTGAACCAGATGCTTGCCAACGGTGAGATCGATGGCTTTATCGGTCCGCGCTCACCTTCCTCTTTCGAGGCTGGTCATCCCAACGTCGTGCGGCTGTTTTCGGATCCGACCTCTGCCGCCGCCGACTATTATCGGCGCACCAAGATTTTTCCCATCATGCATGCCATAGGCGCCCGCCGCACCATCGTTGAAGAGCACCCATGGCTGCCGGCTGCACTGTTAAAGGCCTTTGAGCAATCGAAGCGGGTTGCGCTGGGACGGCTGAGTGATACCTCGGCGACGAAGATCACGCTGCCCTTCGTGGAAGAGCAACTTCAATCGGCCCGCGCGCTGATGGGCGAGGATTTTTGGTCCTACGGAGTTGGACCCAACCTGCATGTGCTCGACGCTTTCCTGAAGACCCATCATTCGCAAGGTCTTTCGCCTCGCCAGTTGGGAATTGATGAGCTTTTTCATTTGCCGACACTGGAAGCGTTCAAGATCTAGATCGGCAAGGGCGGCCAAGCTAGAGCTTGTCCAAAAAACCAACAAAACTTTATGGGAGGTTCAAGTGATTATTCTAAAGAGACTACTGATTGCTGCGGGCGCTATTGCTATTGCAGCTTCAAGTGTGAGCTTAGCTGCCGCACAGGATCAACTCAAACTCGCAGTTGGTCAGCGTGGCAACTGGGATACTTCTGTGGCAGAAATTGGAAGCCGGCTCGGCATCTTCAAAAGGCACAACCTCGAGCTGCAGCTGCTTTACACGCAAGGCGGCGGAGAGACGCAACAGGCTGTGCTCTCCAACAGCGTCGACATCGGAGTCGCGGGTGGCATCATGGGGGCGCTTTCGGCGTATTCGAAAGGAGCTCCAATTCGGATTATCGGCGCGGAAACCACGGGCGGCCAGGATCTTTACTGGTATGTGAAGGCGGATTCGCCGATCAAGACGCTGAAGGACTTCGACGGTAAGACTGTTGCCTATTCGACCAACGGCTCTTCCACGCATGGTGTTGTCAACGCCTTTGTCCAGGAAAACGGCATCAAGCCCCGCTTAACGGCTACGGGAGGTCCTGCTCCGACACTGACTCAGGTTATGTCGGGCCAGATCGATGTCGGCTGGTCCGCTCCTCCCTTTGGGCTAGAACAGCTGAGCAAGGGCGAAATCCGTGTCATTGCCACCGGCAACGATACGAAAGCCTTCAAGAGCCAAACCGTGCGCCTGCTGATCACCAATACATCGGTGCTTCAGAATAAGCAGGATCAGATCAATCGTTTCATGGAAGCCTATCGCGAAACGATCGAGGCGATGTATTCCGGCGAAGAGGCGCTCAAGGTCTACGCAGAATTCGTCGGCGTGCCGATTGATATCGCTAGGCGGACACGAGATGAGTTCTTCCCGAAAGAGGCGCTGAATCCCGATCGTATCGTTGGACTGGAGACTATCGTACCTGATGCCGTTGCGCTGAAATATACCGCGCAGCCTTTGACGAAGGTACAGCTCGACGATCTGATCCGGATTCCACCGCGCCGGTAATTCTGACTGTCCTGGGACTTAAATCATGCAGTTGCTTGCCATGCGAGAACCGGCGAAGTCGGTCTCAAATACCGCAGCCGATGAATCTCGATCGGTCATTCTGACGCGATTGGCAATACTAGCGGCGATTGTTGTCGCATGGGAGGCACTCGCGCGGTCCGGATTGCTCTATCGCGATGTCGTCCCGTCTTTGTCGCTCATCGCGAAAGAATTCGTTCTGCTCTTTCTCGACGGCGGCTTTTATTGGAACCTCGGCATCACAGTCAGTGAGGTGCTGCTGGCGGTGGCGATAGGGGGCGGAAGTGGCATTGCCGTCGGGGTTGTCCTTGGCCGTAACCGCTATCTCGGCCATGCCTTCGAGCCTCTGCTGCACTATCTCGGTCCAACGCCGAAGATCATTTTCTTCCCGATCATGATCATGTGGTTTGGCGTTGGTGTTGGATCGAAGATCGCCATGGGGGCCCTTTCTTGCTTCTTTCCCGTGGCCGTCAGCGTTGCGAGTTCGATGCGCGAGGTGGATCAGGTACTAATCCGAGTCGGAATGAGCTTTCGTCTAAATGCCGCTCAGATGTTTATGAAAATCTACATCCCAGCCATGCGGGTTCCTGTTCTCAATGGAATCCGTATTGGTTTGGGAGTCGCGATCGTCGGAACACTCCTAGCCGAGACAAAACTCGCAAATCAAGGACTGGGTTACGCCGTCATTCAAACCTACGCGACTTTCAATATGCCACGCATGTACGCACTTTTACTTATTGTGTTCCTGCTTGCTGTTGGAGTCAATTCGATCCTAGGACGTTATACCGAAGTCCGCCAGGCGAAGAAGCAAGCGAATGGCTGAATATTCCAGGGCCGGATTAACGCGCTCGTCTGCGGGCGCCGCTCCGGCCGCCTATTGGGTCGCGGTGCTTCCACCGCTGTTCTGGTCGGGCAATTTCCTGATTGCCCGGCTGATACGTGACGATATCCCGCCGATACAGATGTCCTTCTGGCGCTGGCTGCTGGCATTTCTCATTCTGCTGCCGTTCATTTGGCGGCCAACGCGGCGCGACTGGACGAGGATCCAGCGCCAGCTTCCGTTTTTGGCGCTGCTGGGAGCGGTCGGAGTGACCGCTTTCAACTGCTTCATCTATACCGCCCTGCATCACACGACGGTCGTCAACGCGGCCCTTGTCAACGCTTTGCTTCCAGTGGTCACGATCCTGATCGCACGCGTTCTGCTCGGTCAACTAGTGGCGCCGCGGCGAGCCGTCGGCATTCTGGTCTCGCTGGTCGGGGCCGCTCTGGTGATCACGCGCGGCGATCTGATCTCGCTCGCCCACTTCTCGATTAGCCGCGGCGAGGTACTCGTCTTTATCGGCATGAGCTTTTGGGCATTTTACACCGTCCTGATCAGATGGCGGCCACCTGGACTTGAGGCGCTATCTCTGCTCGGGGTTACGGCTGCATTCGGTGTCCTCTTCCATGTTCCTTTCGTCCTCGCGGAAACGAATGCGGTCGGAACATTTGTGCCCACGCCACGGATTGCGTTCGGTTTGCTCTATTTTGCGGTTTTTCCGTCGATCCTGGCCTATGTCTGCTGGAACCGTTCCGTCGCCACGCTCGGACCAGCTACGACGGGGATGTTCATGCACCTCCTACCAGTTTTCAGCGCTGGACTTGCCGCGGTTTTTCTCGGCGAGAGGCTGGCGTGGTTTCACCCTGTGGCTTTTGTTGTGATCATCGCGGGAATCGCATTGGCTACGACGAATTCCCCCTTACACCCCCGTGCGAAACAGCACGGAACTGGAGCATAGTAGCTTGCCTTGGATGCCGTCCTTAGCAAGTCATCTGCCTTTGGCGAACGTCATCAGATCTGGATGAGTTGCCGCAAATTGAGCTAATCGAGGAGACCCCGGCCACTCTTCGGTGCTTCGCTGACTGCGCTAAGCGTCATAGAAGCCAATTCGTGCTCTCTGCGCTATGAATTGAACTTAGGTCAATTATTCATGCGCTCAAATGCTCAGAACCTCGGAACAATTGTGATTCACATTATTCTTATCTGATATCAGACAATCAGTATTTCTCGTGATTGCTTTCTATAAATCTAAGATATCATTAGGTTTTTCAGAGCCACTATAAAGATCGACCGGCATTGTCAGATGGGTCCGACGAAATTCAGGCGGATTGTTGGATGCGAATGCTTACGTCAAAAGTCGGGCGCCGGGCACCGCAACCGTAAGAGGAGCGTCTAACTTCAAGCGAATGCATCGGTCGAATTCATCGTTGGCTCCTTCAGCGTTCATACCGCTAGAGCATCGTCCCGAAAAGTGGACGCGGCTTTCGATAAAGCCAATGCAAAATCAAAGAGCTAAAGTATCGGCTTGAATAGGATATTCGGTCCGATGCTCTTGGCAGACTGACACAACTACCGCGATGAGCCAATCTGGGAGCAAATTGTGACGACAGCGGGACCGATACAAGCTCAGGAGATGGCGTTGCGGCTCTACGACCGGCATGGATCGTCAATCCGTGCGATTACTATAATTGGCCAATGCATGACAAAAGCATTGTTCGCAGGAAATTCGGAATCTGTGGCGTACTGGGCGCTCGTTCACGCCTACTATCGAAAAACTTCCCTGCCTCAAGAGACTCGAATCTCTCTTGAGCGGCTTGCGGCAATGATCGCGATTGATCCCGACGAGATTTCGTGAACCTGACTGACTCAAACCTCCGAAGATCCTACGACGACATTTGCGATGTCGGCCGTCGGCGGATTTGCAGCGACACCGATGTTTGTTGGAAAATCCCCCGGCCCCTGTGTGCATGACGCTTCGCCATCTTTGCAGTTCGGGTCCGTCATCGCGCGCGCGGAGCGGGCCATGTCGCAGATGGTTGTGCCATTGATGTCGGCGAAGCCCGAGCACCGGCCGGAACTCACCATCCTCTGGCAGTTCCCCGTTCCAAGCTGGATGCAGGCTGACAGGAAGCCGGCGTCGACCTTCTGGCCGTCGAAAGTCTGCATCGATGCGAGCTGGCGCACCACCCCCGTATTGTAGCCGTCATTGGTCAGGTTCGCCCAGGCATTGACCTGCTGCTGCAGCGTGAGGCATCCGTAGCCCTCGCGATCGGTGCCCGCATATTTTCGGACATTGGCATTGTTGAGCTGGAAGATGCCGGTGCAGCAACTGCCATTGTAGACGCCCTTATTGCCGCCGGATTCATAACGTCCGAGCCCGCCCAGTGAACACGAGGTCGACTTCAGATCATCGCGCAGGGACGAATTTCGGACGGCATCGGTAATCTGCTGAGCTGAATAGTTCGTCCGTTCACAGTACTGGCCCCGTTGCGCGATCGCGCTCGAGGCAAAAATGTGGCTCACCGCCAGGCTGAGCGCGAAGCAGACCTTTGTGAATCTTGGCATGCCGGTCCCCCTTTCAGTCGACAGCGTAGCTGCGCTGGCAGGACGGGATCTCCTTGCCGCCCACGACCGTGCGAAGCGCAATCGTTCCGGTCTTCGGGTCGAAGCGCGTATAGGAACTGTCGTTGCGGTTCTTTTGGGGGAGGTCCTTGTCGGCATGGTCGATGTAGCAGCCGTGTTCGGTCTTGGATGAGACGACTTTTCCGGCTTTCATCACGAGGATGCGGAGCGGACAGAGCGATGGCTCGATCTCGGCACCGCTCGAATTTGCGCCGCTGTCGCAGCCACGCACGAGCGCAGTGCTGATGATCACGGTGCGATCGCCGAGCTGATAGGTCGAGGACAACGCCGTGACGAGCGCATTGCGACCTTTGAGCGGGCGCTTAAGCTCATTCTCGGTGTAGGCATTGGCGGCCGCGATCACGTCAGGCCAGACGACCGTCTGGAGGACATCGCTTGATGGCTGACGGAAATCATGGAACGTCATCGCCCGCCAGGCCGAGTTCCCATCGGACTGCGCGATGGCCTGCCCGGCACCCATGATCAGAAGAAGTGTGCCGGCCGCTCGCAAAACCTGGTTCATGACCTGCTCCTGTTTCCTACGGCGGGTGGGGTGAGTTAAGCGCCAGAGGCCCGGACCGCCAATGGTGGGCTGCGTTAGGCGTCCAGGTCCGCCGCGATTCTGGAACACGAATTGAGTTCCACCGGTTCATCGCGGCAGCGGAATGCCATGCGAACAGCCCTCGACAGCTTGGCCCATAACGACCAGACCCGTCTTGATCGTTCGGGCTCCGAGGTCATAAGCAGCGTAGGCTGCGGCCACGCTGGATTGCTGACCGATTGAGGGGTCGATCTCGACAAAGCAGCCGCGATCGGCGTCGAGCACCTGGGTCCGGACGCCTTCATAGATGACAAGTCGCATAGGACAGAGCTTGACGAGAACGCCGGCGTCACGCTGCTTCGTCGTGCAGTGCGTCGCGGTGTTGAGGATCGAAAGGACGACGGATTTCGCGGGACTCCAGATCACGAAATGCGCTTCGGTCGCTGGCGCGTTGCCGCCGGCAAAGCGAAAGTCGCCTTTCTCGCGATAGGTCTTGTTGTTCGCCTCGATCTCTTCTTTCCAGATGTCCACGAAGGTCGCGTTTGCAGGGGCGGGGGCCGTCAGATCCGAATAGGAGACGGGCCGCCAGGCCCCGGGATCGGGTGTGCGCTCTTGCGCGCCGGCATCGAGTTGCACGCCTTGCCAGACAAGGGCTGTGGCGATCGTCGTAACGCAGCGGGCGGCGCGTCGACGATGCCGCCCCCATCGCAGGCATCGCCCAGAACTCGCAACACTTTTCGACAAAGTCGGTTTCATTCGTAGCGATCCCGCCACGGCAGGAACCGCCACGGATCGCGCACCGATTTTTCGCGATTGAGCCAGGCAACAGGCGCCCGCGGCGCATCGGTCATAAGCAGGCTCCAGGCACCTCCATGGTAGTAGAAGTTCACCGTCTCGCGCCGAGGCGGCAATCCTGACGCCATCGCGACATCGGCCGCGCAATGGACGACGGGACCGCGATAGCGCGTGATGCGTCCAGTCAAACTGTCGAGCGCGCCCGGCTTGCACCCGAACAGTCGGATGCCGGGCGGCCCATCATTCCGTGCCATGACCTCCATGCGATTGAGGCTTGCTCGTTGCCAGGCCTGCTCGGCCTGTGGCTGCGTGGGGTAGGTGTAGGCTTCCGTCAGCATCGGAGCGAAGGTTGCGCGGTCCGGCGCATAGGCCAGGCGACCTGGTCTGACGGGGTCAGCACGATAGAGAGCATCGCTCGTAGGCCGACCTTCCGCGACGAGGCTCACCGGCTGCGGCTGCGCGCAGGAGGCGAGCAGGACGGTCAGCATCGCGGCCATTCCGCGTCTCCTATCGATGACGCGGCTCTCTCTCTCGGGGCCATGCCCTATCATCGCCGGGCTCCCTCGGCTTCGCTGAGCGCGGCCGCGGCGCTGCGCCGAAACTCTGCCGGCATCTGGAAGCGGCTCGCCCAGAGGCCGCGATAGGCCTTCCGAGCATCCTGCTCGAGCGCAGCATAGGTCCTGAGCGGCGGCTCGACCGGAATCGAGACAGCCAGACCTTCACGCAGCATGGCGGCGCCGAGATCGCCATGCTGAGAGGAGGCGCAGCGAGCCTGGATGACACCGTCGCGTTCATGAATCCTGGCGCAGGCGATCCATTTTCCGAGAGTCGCCGAAACGAGCCAGGCGGTTGCGATGACCCCGCAAGGCCATGGCTGACGCCCGAGCGTCGCGCGCTGATCCGGCGCGCATGTGTCGATCCCGTAGAGCGTGTAGATCTGGCCGGTCTCGATATCCCGGAACCTGACCCCCTCGATCACCTCGACCCGCAAGGGAGGCGATTGCTGCTGGCCTTTAGGCGCATAGAAGCCCGGCTCCTCCGATGACGCGTTCTCATCGGATTTGCCCGGGACGCCCAGACCAACCATCGCCGCCATCACGATGGCGCCGATCCCGGCGATAGAGCTCAGACTGCAGATTCCGACGCGACCGGCCGGGTAATCCAATAATTAACCGGCCACTGT